>NZ_JAXAXM020000039.1:0-1207 GCF_047500745.2 Stenotrophomonas sp. FR024 | reverse complement strand
CCAAAGAAGCTTTCCATCGCCGCATTGTCCAGGCAGTTGCCGCGCCGGGACATGCTTTGTTTCAACGAGTGCTTTTCCAGCATGTGCCGGTAGTTTTCATGCTGGTACTGCCAGCCCTGGTCGGAGTGGATCATGGGGCGCTCATCCGGGGGAAGCTTCTTGATGGCCTCCTCCAGCATTTGACCCACCAGATCAAATACGGGCCGACGCTTGATCTGATAAGCCACGATTTCGCCGTTGTAGAGGTCCATGATCGGCGACAGGTATAGCTTCATGCCCTGCACCTTGAACTCGGTCACGTCAGTCACCCACTTCTGGTTGGGCCGCTCGGCATGGAACTGGCGATTGAGGTCATTGCCAACCACAACATTGGCCGCCCCCTTGAAGGCCTGGTAGCGCTTTACGCGCACCCGCGATTTCAGTCCCATCTCCCCCATCAGGCGCTGAACCCGCTTGTGATTGGTCCGATGACCCTGATTGGCTAATTCCAGCGTCACCGTGCGATAGCCATAGCGCCCTTGGCTTTGATCGTAGATTGCACGGATGCGCTCGCACAGGGCTGCCTCATCCTGATCCGGATGGGCCAGGACATGGTTCTGGTAATAGAACGTACTGCGTGACAGCTCAGCTGCTTCGAGCAGAAGCGACAGCGTATGAACCTGCCTCAATCCTTGGACGGCTTGCGCTTTGCGTCCTGCGCCGCCTGCTCTTCCCGGATCAAGGCATCGAGTTTTTTTAGGTAGTCGGTCTCCGCACGCAGATAGGCGACTTCCTTGAGCAGCTCATCGCGGCTCATATCTTCAGGCGGCTTGGACGAACGGGTCTTCTTCATCGGCTTTCGGGGCGGCGGCGGAGGGGGTGCCAACGCTTGGGCACCGCCTTGAGCATACAGGCGCCGCCATCGCCCCACCGCGCCGGCATCGCCAATTTGAAAGTAGGTGGTGGCCTCGCGCCCGGACAGGCCGTCCTGGCTCATCTTCTCCAGGACAGCCAGTTTGAACGGGAGGTCATAGGACCGGGCCTGGCGATGAAATCCCCGCCAACCATGCAGCCGATAGGTCGCCACCCAGCGCCTGACCGTGGAGAACTCCAGGCCGTGGCGACGGGCAATGGCTTTGACCGATGTGGAGGTCTTGCAGGCCTCTTTGGCGACCTGCAGTTTGAAACGCGCGTCGTATTTGTTCATGTATCCCTCGGGGTTGGATCT
>NZ_JAXAXM020000038.1:2500-4424 GCF_047500745.2 Stenotrophomonas sp. FR024 | reverse complement strand
GGGTATAAACCCTGGCGATGACCTACTCTCGCATGGCTTGAGCCACACTACCATCGGCGCAGCTGCGTTTCACTTCCGAGTTCGGGATGGGATCGGGTGGTTCCACAGCGCTAATTTCACCAGGGAGGCGGTTGGAGCGTCGCCATCCGATACAGCTGGATAAGGCGCCTGCCTCTCGTAGTTCTTGTGACGTAGCGTGCACTTGGATGCTCTTACGACGCTGTCGTAAAGCCAAGGCAACTTGAGGTTATATGGTCAAGCCTCTCGGATCATTAGTATCAGTTAGCTCAATACATTGCTGTACTTACACACCTGACCTATCAACCACGTAGTCTACATGGTTCCTTCAGGGGGCTTGTGCCCCGGGAGATCTCATCTTGAGGCGCGCTTCCCGCTTAGATGCTTTCAGCGGTTATCGCTTCCGAACATAGCTACCCGGCAATGCCACTGGCGTGACAACCGGAACACCAGAGGTTCGTCCACTCCGGTCCTCTCGTACTAGGAGCAGCCCCTCTCAAATCTCCAACGCCCATGGCAGATAGGGACCGAACTGTCTCACGACGTTCTGAACCCAGCTCGCGTACCACTTTAAATGGCGAACAGCCATACCCTTGGGACCGACTACAGCCCCAGGATGTGATGAGCCGACATCGAGGTGCCAAACACCGCCGTCGATATGAACTCTTGGGCGGTATCAGCCTGTTATCCCCGGAGTACCTTTTATCCGTTGAGCGATGGCCCTTCCATACAGAACCACCGGATCACTAAGTCCTAGTTTCCTACCTGCTTGATCCGTCGATCTTGCAGTCAAGCACGCTTATGCCTTTGCACACAGTGCGCGATGTCCGACCGCGCTGAGCGTACCTTCGAGCTCCTCCGTTACTCTTTAGGAGGAGACCGCCCCAGTCAAACTACCCACCATACACGGTCCCCGACCCAGATAATGGGCCCAGGTTAGAACGTCAAGCACGACAGGGTGGTATTTCAAGGATGGCTCCGCTGCAGCTAGCGCCACAGTTTCATAGCCTCCCACCTATCCTACACAGACGAACTCAACGTTCAGTGTAAAGCTATAGTAAAGGTTCACGGGGTCTTTCCGTCTTGCCACGGGAACGCTGCATCTTCACAGCGATTTCAATTTCACTGAGTCTCGGGTGGAGACAGCGCCGCTGTCGTTACGCCATTCGTGCAGGTCGGAACTTACCCGACAAGGAATTTCGCTACCTTAGGACCGTTATAGTTACGGCCGCCGTTTACTGGGGCTTCGATCAAGAGCTTCGCCTTGCGGCTGACCCCATCAATTAACCTTCCAGCACCGGGCAGGCGTCACACCCTATACGTCCACTTTCGTGTTTGCAGAGTGCTGTGTTTTTGATAAACAGTCGCAGCGGCCTGGTTACTGCGACCCTCTTCAGCTATAGCTCGCACGAGCCACCAAAAAGGGTGCACCTTCTCCCGAAGTTACGGTGCCATGTTGCCTAGTTCCTTCACCCGAGTTCTCTCAAGCGCCTGAGAATTCTCATCCTACCCACCTGTGTCGGTTTACGGTACGGTCTGCGTAAGCTGAAGCTTAGGAGCTTTTCCTGGAAGCGTGGTATCAGTGACTTCGCCTTAAAGGCTCGTCTCGGTGCTCGGTCTTAGAGGATCCCGGATTTGCCAAAGATCCAAACCTACCGCCTTTCCCCAGGACAACCAACGCCTGGTACACCTAACCTTCTCCGTCCCTCCATCGCACTTACGCGAGGTGCAGGAATATTAACCTGCTTCCCATCGACTACGACTTTCGTCCTCGCCTTAGGGGCCGACTCACCCTGCGCCGATTAACGTTGCGCAAGGAAACCTTGGGCTTTCGGCGTGCGGGTTTTTCACCCGCATTATCGTTACTCATGTCAGCATTCGCACTTCCGATACCTCCAGCAGACTT
>NZ_JAXAXM020000037.1:0-10680 GCF_047500745.2 Stenotrophomonas sp. FR024 | reverse complement strand
GCGAAGCAATGCTTCGCAAGCAAAGCGCCCTCACCCATGTAAGCTCGGTCGCCGCTTGCTCGTGTGCGCTGTCCTGCGTACACGGCAAGACCCGGGTTGGGCCTCCTGCCCAACCCGCCCGAGGCATGCCTCGGGCCCATGCGGCTCACGCCCCCGCAACCGGACCCACCCCGCCTTCGACAGTTTTCCGCGATTTGTCGGAACGGCGTATTGCTCTGGTAGGTGTCGACCTTGGTCGACACGGTAGATCCACGCCATGCGTGGATGACTCATTCGATATCTGACAGATGTGTCGACCAAGGTCGACACCTACCAACAGCCGCGGAGATCTGTCAGAGGCGGGGCACTGTGGGTTTGCGGGGTGTGAGCCGCATGGATGCGGCGATCAAGGCTACATGGACGTACTTGCGCCGTCCCCGCAAACCCACAGTGCCCCGCCATCCCACGGAATGCACGCTGTTGCTTCGGCCGTTGCCGTTGCGTCTGCAGGTGCAGGGCGCAGCCCTGCCGAAAAACCTACTTTATCCGACGGCCCGAGCGGTCGATCCGGAACCGCTCTCCGCCTTCCATCGGCGTGTGGCCATCGGCATCCGGCGTACCACGACGGCAACCATTGCAGACCTCGGCCACGCCATCCTGGAACGGCCACCCGAAATCGAACGTGCCGGGCACCACCTGGCGGAACTTCAGATCGAAGTAGGCCACGCGGTTGCCGACGCGGGCGCGCAGCAGGCCTTCCTGTGGTGTTTCCGGACCGTTGTCCCAGGTCAGTACCGGCAGGCTGCGGCCCTTGCGGTTGACGTAGTGGAAGCCCTGGTCGGCGTACACCACGGCCAGGCCGTGGTCGTCGTAGTTCAGGTCCTTCAGCGTGTCGGCGCTGATCTTCGGCCGGTGATCGACCACCTCGCAGTTGGGCAGCGGCCACAACCCGTGTTCGTCGGTCAGCAGCTTGCAGGCCGGTGCCTGCGCCAGCGCGCTGGAACTGGCCAGCACACCGAACAAGGCCAGCGACCGTGCGAAACGGCCGCGGGCGGGGGCAGGGCGGGCCTGCCGCACGATCACTTGGCCTCGGCCTTGCGTTCGAAGGCCGTCGGTGCCGGCAGCTGTACCGGCACGCCCTTGTCGTCGCAGGTGCCGGCCTGGCACAGGCGCTCGCGCAGGGCCGGGGTGGCCTGCACGATCATGTGGTAGATCGCGTTCTGTTCCAGCGTGCCGCGGATCGCCTTGCTGCCCGGGCCGCGTGCCCAGATACCGACGTCTTCGCCGCCGTGCGACTCGGACTTCATCGGCACCAGTGCTTCCTGCATGTAGTCCGGATGCTCGGTGTCGACCTCGCGCAGGTTCGGGCGGCCGTTGGCCGGTTCGAAGCTGCTCGGGTTGTGCGGGTAACGCTTCGGACCGGCCGGCTGCTGGTTGCTGCTGCCGGTATGGCCCGGGCCATTGGCGTAGCTCAGGGTGGTGTACGGCTGGCCGGTGCCGTCCAGCGCGTAGTCCAGCTTGCCGGCGCCGTCTTCGCCGCCCTTGTCCTTCACCTTGCCCAGGATCGGGTTGCCGCGCGCCGGGTAGCCGACGAAGTTCAGGGTGTGCGAGTGGTCGGCGGTGACGATGATCAGGGTATCGTCGGCCGAGGTCAGTTCGTTGGCCACGCGCACCGCGTCGGACAGGGCCACGGTCTCGGTCAGCGCACGGTAGGCGTTGCCGCTGTGGTTGGCGTGGTCGATGCGCGCGCCTTCGATCATCAGCACGTAGCCTTCCTGGTGCTTGGCCAGATTCTTGATCGCGGCGGCAGTCAGTTCGGCCAGGCTCGGCTCACCGCCCGGATCCTGCGGGCGCTCGTACTCGTAGCGCATGTGGTCCGGCTCGAACAGGCCAAGGATAGCCGGCGCATTCGCGGCGGCGGCCAGCTGCTTGCTGTTCCACACGTAGGCACCCTGCGGATGCGCCTGCTGCCATTCCTGCACCAGGCTACGGCCGTCCAGGCGCTGGCCGACCTTGTCGTCGTATTCCGGATCGCGCTCTTCCACAGTGGTGAATTCACCGCGACCGCCGCCGAGGGCGACCAGCGGGCCGCGCCCATAGCGCGAGGTCGACAGCAGCTGCTGGGCGATGTCCTTGCAGCCGGCAGCCTTGGCGGCTTCAGTCAGGTCGGTATCGTTTTCCCAGTTGCGCTCGGGCGAGTGCGCATAGGTGGCGGCCGGGGTGGCATGGGTCAGGCGCGCGGTGGAGACCACGCCGGTGGCCAGGCCGGCGCTGTCGGCCAGCTGCAGCCAGGTCAGCAGGCCCTTGGACAGGCTGTCGGCGCAGTCGGTGCGGCTGCCGGCGCTGACGCCGATTGCGCCCATGTGGGTCTTCACGCCGGTGGTGATGGCGGTCATGGTGCCGGCCGAATCCGGGGTCTGCGAATCGGTGTTGTAGGTCTTGCTGAACGCCGTGGCCGGGAAGCGCTCCCAGGACAGCAGGTTCTCTTCACCCGAGCCGCCCTTCTGCTGGCCTTCGTAGATGCGCGAGGCGGCCACGGTGGTCAGGCTCATGCCGTCGCCGAGGAACAGAATGACGTTCTTGGCCTTACCGGACATCGCACCGTTGGCGGCGGCCTGGGCGGCGCCGCTGCGGTACCACCACTGCGGGGTCTCGCCGGCCGGGTGGGCAACGGGATCGACGGCGACCTTCAGGCCGGCCGGGGCGGACGCGGGGGTGGTGCTGGCGCAGGCGCCCAGCAGCAGGGTGGTGGCGCAGGCGGCCAACAGGGAGACGGAACGGCGCATGGACGCTGGGATCTCACAAACTGTAACGGGACGTTCATTATGCCCGCCCTCGCAAGGCACGCCGATGACACACTGATTTGCCGGCCGGGCGGTCGTTCTGCGGGCCGCCTTGGGCTATCGTGCCAGCATCCCTTCCTTCCCCTCTGGATTGCCTATGAAGCTGGTCTCTGCCTGGCTGCGGATTCCATTCTGGCAGCGCGTGGTCGGTGGCTTCGTGCTCGGCGCGCTGGCCGGCTGGGCGCTCGGCCCGGCCGCGGAAACGTGGTTCGGCCCGCTCGGCGAGCTGTACGTCACCCTGATCAAGATGATCGCCGTGCCGCTGGTGTTCTTCGCGGTCATCAACGCAATCTCGTCGCTGCACGGCCAGAAGTCGGTCGCCGCGCTCAGTGGCCGCACCTTCCTGTGGTTCGTGATCACCGCCGCGTTGGCGGTGTGCGTCGGCCTGGGCGTGGGTACCGTGCTGCAGCCCGGCGCCGGTGGCCTGCAGCTGTCGATGGCCAGCAACTACGTGCCGCGCGAAGTGCCCAGTGTGGTGCAGGTGCTGCTGGACGTGGTGCCGGCCAATGTCTTCTACGCGCTGTCCGGCATCGGCACCAAGGTCAATGCGGCCGGTGAAACCGTGCTGGCTGCCGGTCGCGGCTCGATCCTGCCAGTGATCTTCTTCGCCGGCCTGGTGGGCTTTGCGATCGTCAAGCTGGGCGAGAAGGTGACCGAGGCGCGCAAGCTGGTCGGGCAGATGAGCGACATCATGATCCAGGTGACCCGCTTCGTGCTGGAAGTCACCCCGATCGGCACCTTCGGCCTGATCGCCGGCCTGGTCGGCAGCTACGGCTTCGAGAAGCTGCTGCCGCTGGGCCACTTCGTGCTGGCGCTGTACGTGGCCTGCGCACTGCACATCGTGGTGGTCTACAGCGCACTGCTGCTGGCGCACGGCCTGAACCCGTTGAAGTTCTTCCGTGGCGCGGCGCCGGGCATGCAGGTCGCCTTCGTCAGCTCGTCCAGCTTCGCCGCGATGCCGGTGGCGTTGCGCTCGATCACCCACAACCTGGGCGTGAACAAGGACTACGGTTCGTTCGCGGTGCCGCTGGGCGCCAGCATCAAGATGGATGGCTGCGGCGCGATCTACCCGGCGCTGTGCGCGGTGTTCATCGCGCAGTACAGCGGTGTGCCGCTGACCCCGGAGCAGTACGTGGTGGTGCTGATCGCCTCGGTGCTGGGCAGCTTCGGTACCGCCGGCGTGCCGGGTACCGCGGTGATCATGGCCACGGTGGTGCTGAGCGCAGCCAACCTGCCGCTGGAGACCATCGGCTACCTGTATGCCATCGACCGCATCCTGGACATGATGCGCACGATGACGAATGTGACGGGCCAGATGCTGGTGCCGGTGATCGTGGCCAAGGAAACCGGGCTGCTCGACCAGGCGGTGTATGACAACCCGTCCAGCAATGTCGGCGTGGACGATCCGGACCCGACACCGCCACGCGCCTGAGGTTGCGTGGAGATGAAAGGCCCGCCCTGACCGGCGGGCTTTTTGTTTTGGAGCTGACTGACGCGGTGCCGATCAGGGTAGGTCCCTGGTAGGTCCACGCCATGCGTGGATGAAGGCGGTACCGACCAAGGTCGGCAGCTACCCACCATTACGGGCCCAACAAAAAAGCCGCTGCAGGGCAGCGGCTTTCTCGTGTCAGGCGGCGCGGTAGCGCCAACCGGTCAGATCAGAGATCGACCCGGCGGGCCTGCATGAACTTGTTGCCCCAGTAGCCGCTGAGCAGGGTGTCCACGCGGACGTCCTTGCCGGAGCTCGGTGCATGCAGGAAGCGGCCATCGCCAACATAGATGCCGACGTGGTCGACGCGGCCCTTGCGGCCGAAGAACACCAGGTCACCGGCAGCCAGTGCGGTGCGATCATTGATCAGTTCGGCGTTGTCGTCGTGTGCCATCTCGCGCGACACGCGCGGCAGCTCGATGCCCAGGGCCGAGCGGAACACGTAACCGACCAGGCCGCTGCAGTCGAAACCGCTGTCCGGGTTGCTGCCACCCCAACGGTACGGGGTGCCCAGCAGGGTCATCGCGCGGCGCAGCAGCGATTGCACCTTGCCGTTGTCGGCGGCGGTGCCGACAACGCTGCCATTGGCGGCGCTGCTGGTGTCGTAGTTGGCGAGCAGGCGGCTGAGATCACCGGCTACCACGGCCGAGCGGTCCATCAGCGGAATGGTGTCATTGGCGGCCAGGTGCGGCAGCAGGGCGGCCAGCGTGGCGCTGGCGGCGGCATCGACGCGGCTGCGCTGCGGAGCGGCAGCCTCGGCCTTGGCGGCCGGTCGGGCGGTGCTCTCGGCCACCGGGGCCGGGGTCACATCGGAACGGTTCGGAGCAGTCTGCGACCAGGCCGGAAGGCTGGTCAGACACAGTGCCAAGCCAAGCAACAGCGGGCGGGCACTACGTGAAGATACGGAAGTCTGGCCTTCGCTTTTCAGGTCGTCAGTCGTCACGCGTCGGTCACAGGAAAAAAACGATGGGGCATCATGCCCTGTAAAAGCGGCAATAAGTTAAAAATTCCGTTAGTAAATCGTTAGCTGCACGGTGATGTGCGTCACAATTTTGAACATATCGCCTGTTCATCTTAGCGAAGGACGCGTTTCGCCCCGGTGTAGTGGTCCTTCCAGTACGGACCGCTGAGCGAGTCCAGCCGGACCGTGCCACCGGTGCTCGGCGCGTGCACGAAGCGCCCTTCACCCACATAAATGCCGACATGGGTGACGCTGCCGCGGCTGCCGAAGAACACCAGGTCGCCGGTGGCCAGGCGCTGCGGGTCGATCTTCGGGCCCTGTACCGCCGCCAGGTCGCGCGAGGTGCGCGGCAGTTTCAGGTCCAGCATCTCGCGGTAGACGTAGGCCACCAGGCCGCTGCAGTCGAAGCCGGAGTCGGGGGTATTGCCGCCATAGCGATAGGGGGTGCCGACCAGGCTGATGGCTCGCATCAGCACCGAGTTGGCCGCCTCGGGATTGTCCGGCACGGTCTTCGGCCAGTTCGCGGTCGGCGGGGGCGGGTCGGGTCGGGTGGCCTTGCCGCCGCCGCAGGCGGTCATCAGCACGGGCAGGGCCAGCAGCAGGGCCGGGGCGAGGAGCCGGCGCAGGCCGGACGAAACTGGCGTGATGTGCATGATCTCCGGATAATGCGCCACCTTAGGATTGGCCGTCATGATGGCGGCGTCCCCGCCGGGCGACAACCCGCCCCAACCCGCCTGCCTCCGGCAGATCCAGACAGAGTTGCGCATGAAGATCGAAAAAGACCGCGTTGTCCGCTTCCACTACACCGTTTCCGAAGTCGGCCAGGAGCCGATCGAATCGTCCAAGGACCGCGGCGAGCCGCTGGCGATCCTGATCGGCCACGGCAACATCATCCCGGGCCTGGAAAACGCCATGATGGACAAGGAAGCCGGCGCGACCTTCAGCGTCGACGTCAACGCTGCCGATGCCTACGGCGAGCGTCGTGAGGGCCTGTCCCAGCGCGTGCCGAAGAAGCACTTCGGCAACACCAAGCTGGCTCCGGGCCAGCAGGTCGTGCTGCAGACCAACTTCGGCCCGCGTGCGGTGACCGTGCAGAAGGTCGGCATGAGCGTCGTCGACGTCGACCTGAACCATCCGATGGCCGGCAAGGACCTGCACTTCGACGTGGAAATCGTCGATGTGCGCGAAGCCGGCAAGGAAGAAATCGACCACGGCCACGTCCACGGCGACGGCGGTCACCAGCACTGATCGCAGCGCGATCGTGATGGCAGCAACGGCCCGCTTCGGCGGGCCGTTGCGTTTGTGGAACACGGCGCGGCCATCCATGGCGCGCAGGCCGGCGGCATAATGGCGGACCTGCCCGACGGACGCCCTGTGAACGCCGCTTCTCCTTCCCTGCAGCCGGTGGCTTCCGGCGAACGCATCGCCGTGCTTGACGTGCTGCGCGGTGCTGCGCTGCTGGGCATCCTGCTGATGAACATCGAGGCCTTCAGCGGGCCGCTGGACCTGGCGTTCACCGGCATCGACGTGCATTGGCAGGGCATCGACTACTGGGCCGATGCCTTTGTCTACGTGTTCGTGCAGGGCAAGTTCTTCACCCTGTTCTCGTTGCTGTTCGGTGCCGGCTTCGCGGTGATGGCGCAGCGCGCTGAGGCCGCCGGGCGCGACTTCACCCCGTTCTACCTGCGCCGCAGCGCTGGCTTGCTGCTGATCGGTCTGTGCCATGCACTGCTGGTCTGGTCCGGCGACATTCTGGTGATGTATGCACTGATCTCGTTGCCGCTGCTGGCCTGCCGCGAGGCGCCACGCAGCTGGCTGCCGTGGATGGGGCTGATGGTCTACCTCGGCGGTGTGGCGATGATGCTGCTGGTCGGCGCGATGGTGTCGATGGCTTCGGCCGAAGATGTGCAAGGCATGCTTGCCGAGGCGCAGCGGAGCATTGAGCTGCAGCGGCAGGTGTACGGGCAGGGCAGCTGGGCGCAGGCCAATGTGCAGCGCCTGAGTGAGTTCGGTACGTCGATGGGGGCGCTGCTGATCACCGGCCCGGAAGTGCTGGGCATGTTCCTGATCGGCAGCTGGTTCGCCGGCAGTGGCGCGCTGGCGGCGCCGGAGCGCTTCCCGCGGCTGTACGCGTCGCTGCGCTGGGTCGCGTTGCCGCTGGGCCTGCTGGTCACGTTGATCGGCGTTGCCTGGAAACCCTACCTGGCACCGGGCGCCTACAACCTTCCGGTGACGGCGGCGATGGGCCTGGTGACCATAGGCGGCCTGCCGATGTGCCTGGGCTATCTGGCGTGGATCGTGCACTGGCGCACGCGGCTGGCCTGGCTGGCGCCGGTGGGGCGCATGGCGCTGACCCATTACCTGGCGCAGTCGCTGGTCTGCACGCTGCTTTTCTATCACTACGGACTGGGATGGTTCGAGGTGATGCCGCGCAGCGTGCAGCTGCTGTTCGCACTACTGCTGTTCGCTGTGCAGGTGGGCATTTCGCACGCGTGGTTGCGCCGCTTCCGTTTCGGGCCGATGGAATGGCTGTGGCGTGCGATGACCTACCGGCAGTGGCCGCCGATGCGGCGCGGGGCCGGGCAGGGCTGATCGATGCAGGGCGCGCGCGAGGATGTGATCGTGGTCGGCGCCGGTGCCATTGGACTGGCCGTCGCGCTCGCGCTGCGCGCACAGGGCCGGCAGGTACGCGTGATCGACCGTGGGCGTGTCGGCGGCGCGACCTCGCATGGCAACTGCGGCACCATCACCCCCAGCCACGCGCCGCCGCTGCCTGCGCCTGGCGTACCGTTGCGCGCGCTGCGCTGGATGCTCGATCCGCGTGCGCCGTTGTACGTGCGTACGCGGCTGGATCCGACGCTGTGGCGTTGGTTGCTGCAGTTCGGGGCGCGCTGCAATGCGCGCGACTGGCTGCAGGCCACGCGCGCCCGCGCTGCGCTGCTGAATGATTCCCGGCTGCGCCTGGCACAGTGGGTGCAGGTGCATGCGCTGGACTGCGAATTCGATACCCGCGGTCTGGACTACGTGTTTTGCGATGCCCGCAATTTCGATCACCACGCCGCTGAGTGTGAGGCACTGAACGCGCAGGGCATCGCCACGGCGCGCATCGATGGCGCCGACTATGCGCGCGACAATCCAGCTTTCCATGATCGCATTGCCGGCGCGATCCACTTCCCCGGCGATGCGCAGCTGCGTCCGGACCGCTACACCGCCGAACTGGCGCGCGTGCTGCGTGCACAGGGCGTGGTGATCGAGGAGCAGGCGGACATGCAGGATTTCAGTACCGACGCGCAGGGTGTGCGCGTGCACGTCGGCGAACGCACGCTGCACGCACGCGAGCTGGTACTGGCCACCGGACCGTGGTCGCCGCGCTGGGCACGGCAACTGGATCTGCGCGTGCCGATCCAGCCCGGCAAGGGCTATTCGCTGACCTGGTCGCGACCGGTGCAGGTGCCGCAGCGCCCGGTGGTGCTGAAGGACCATTCCGTGTTCGTGATTGCCTGGCGCGAGGCGTTGCGACTGGGCGGCACCATGGAATTCGCCGGTGCCGACCCGCAGCTGCGCACGGCCCGCCTGCAGGCCCTGCATCAGGCCGCCGACCACTACCTGCGTGCGCCACGCGGTGCGCAGCTGCAGGAGCAGTGGTGCGGGTGGCGCCCCATGAGCGTGGACGACGTGCCATTGATCGGCCGCGCGCCCGCACATCCTCACGTCTGGCTTGCAGCGGGGCATGGCATGCTCGGCATCAGCATGAGCGCCGGCACCGGCCAGCTGATCGCCGATCTCGTCTGCGGCCGCACGCCAGCGATCGATCCTGCCCCTTACCGACCCGAGCGATTCCGATGAGCACTGCACCCTATGATTACGACCTGATCGTCCTTGGCGGCGGCTCCGCCGGCCTGGCTGGTGCGATCCGTGCCGCGCAGCATGGCAAGCGCGTGGCAATGCTGGAGCCCGGTGAGCTGGGCGGGACCTGCGTCAATGTCGGCTGCGTGCCGAAGAAGGCGATGTGGCTGGCGGCCGACCTGCACGAGCGCATCGGCCTGGCCAGTGCGATGGGCTTCGATGTTCAGGCGCGCCCGGCGCTGTCGTGGAAGGAACTGGTGATCCATCGCCAGGCCTACATCAGCAACATCCACACCAGCTACCACAAACGCCTGGATGAGACCGGCGTGGTGCGCATTCCGGCGCGCGGCCATCTGCTCGATGCGCATACCGTGGCCTGCAGTGATGGCGTGCGTTACAGCGCCGAGCACATCCTGATCGCCACCGGCGCGCACCCGCTGCGTCCAGATATCCCCGGCGCGGAACTGGGCCTGGTCTCCGATGATTTCTTCGATCTGCGTGCGGCACCGGCCGAGGTGGCGATCATCGGTGGCGGTTACATCGCGGTGGAGCTGGCCGGCCTGCTGCAGGCACTGGGCAGCAAGGTGAGCCTGCTGGTGCGTGGCCAGCGGCTGCTGGATCGCTTCGATTACGAGCTGACTGATCAGCTGGCCGAGAACCTGAAGCAGCAGGGCGTGCGCATCCATTTCGGCTATCGCCTGCGCGAACTGCAGCGCGATGGCGAACGCGTACGTGCGTTCGGCCATGACGGCCCGCTCGACAGCGTGTTCGACGCGGTGTTCTTCGCCACCGGCCGCCGCGGCAACAGTCGTGATCTGGGCCTGGAAGCGCTCGGCATCGGCATTGGCGAACACCAGCAGGTGCAGGTGGACGAATGGCAGACCACCAGCGTGCCGAGCGTGCACGCGGTGGGTGATATCGCCGGCAAGGTTGGCCTGACTCCGGTGGCGGTGGCGGCGTCGCGGCGCCTGATGGATCGCCTGTTCGGTGGCCGCCCGCAGTCGAAGATGGATTACGAGAACGTGGCCAGCGTGGTGTTCTCGCACCCGCCGCTGGGTGCGGTGGGCATGAGCGAGGAAGAAGCGCGCGCGCGTTTCGACCAGGTGAGCGTTTACCACAGCCGTTTCCGACCGATGCTGCAGGCGCTGGCCAACGGTACCCAGCGCAGCCTGTTCAAGATGGTCTGCGCCGGCCCGGAAGAACGCGTGGTAGGTATCCACCTGCTGGGCGAAGCGGCCGACGAGATCCTGCAGGGTTTCGCGGTGGCGGTGAAGATGGGCGCGACCAAGGCCCAGTTCGATGACACCGTGGCGATCCACCCGACCTCGGCCGAGGAAGTGGTGCTGATGCGCTGACCTGCGGTTGCTGCAGAGCCGAGCCCATGCTCGGCCGTCGCTCTTTGTAGAGTCGAGATCCTATGTTCGTGGTCAAGCCTGCTGGAAGCAGGCTTGACCCACCTTCAGCATCGCCGGATCGAAGTCCCGGCCGCTTTTGAAGACACCCCAGGCGATCCTGGCCAGCTTTCTGGCCAGGATGTTGAAGACGGCGGTGCTGGGGTGACC
>NZ_JAXAXM020000036.1:9585-15541 GCF_047500745.2 Stenotrophomonas sp. FR024 | reverse complement strand
GGGGGTGCAGGGCGCAGCCCTGCATCGACCAACCCCCTACTTCTTCAGGAAGTTGTCCACCAGCAGATGCTTCACGTCGTCGAAGCGGCCGTTCAACACCGCCTTGGCCGCATACAGCGCGGTACCGGCCACCTGCTTGGCCTCGATCTGCGGCGGCATCACCAGCTCGGCGCGGCTGGTATGCACGTCCAGCAGCGCCGGGCCGCGCTGCGCCAGGAAGTCCTGCACCGCCTCCTCCAGATCCTCGCTGCGGGTCACGGTGCGGCCGTGGAAGCCGATCACCTCGGCCAGGCGGCCGAAGTCCGGGTTCTTCAGGTCGGTGTAGTTGTCCAGCAGCCCCTCCACCTTCTGCTCCAGCTCGACGAAGTTCAGCGAGCCGTTGTTGAACACCACCACCTTGATCGGCAGGTTTTCCTGCACGGCCGTCAACAGATCGCCCAACAGCATCGCCAGGCCACCATCGCCGGACAGCGAGATCACCTGCCGACCCGGGAACGCCTTCTGCAGGCCCAGTGCCTGTGGCATCGCATTGGCCATCGTGCCGTGAAGCAGGCTGGTCAGCGTGCGGCGGCGTCCGTTGACGCGGATATGGCGCAGCACCCACACCATCGGCGAGCCACCGTCGGCAGTGAACAGCGCATCATCGGTGGCATATTTCGACAGCAGCGCGGTCAGGTGCTGCGGATGGATCAACTCGCCCTCACCGGACTGCTCTTCCTTCTCGCGCTTCTTCAGTGCCTTGTCACGGCGCTCGATGCACTCGTCCAGGAAACTGCTGTCCTCGCGCGGCGGCAGCATCGGCAGCAAGGCGTCCAGCGTCGGTGCGATATCGCCGACCACGCCGAGGTTCACCGGATGGCGACGGCCGAGGTGGCTGCCATCGCGGTCGACCTGGATGATCGTGGCCTTGTCCGGGTAGAACTGGCCCCAGGCAAAGTCGGCGCCGAGCAGCAGCAGCGTGTCGCACTCCATCAGCGTGTGGAAGCCGGATTCGATGCCGAAGATGCCGGTCATGCCCATGTTGTACGGGTTGTCCGGCTCGACGAAGTCCTTGGCGCGCGAGGTGTGCGCCACCGGCGCCTGCAACCTGCGCGCCAGTTCCAACAACTGCGCGTGCGCGCCCTGGCAACCGGCACCAGCGTAGACACCAATGCGCTTGCCCTGCCCCAACAACTCGGCGATACGCTGCAGTTCCGCGTCGGAGGGACGCAGCACCGGCTGGGTGTAGTGCACCGAGAACGGCACGTCGTGCTTCACTTCGGCCTGGCTGATATCGGCGGGCAGGATCACCACCGCTACGCCGCGGCGACTGATCGCGGCCTGGCAGGCCAGCGTGACCACGCGGCGCGCCTGTTCGGCGCTGTGCACCTGCTCGCAGAACACTGTGCAGCTGCCATACACCGCCTTGAAGTCCACTTCCTGCGGGAACTCCATGCCCAGCTCGCTGGTGACGATCTGGCTGGCGATCAACACCATCGGCGCGCGGTTGCGATTGCTCTCGAAGATGCCATTGATGAAATGCAGGCCTCCCGGGCCGCAGGAGCCAGCACACGCAGTCAACTGGCCGCTGACCAGCGAATCCGCGCCTGCGGCGAATGCGGCCACTTCCTCATGTCGTACGTGCACCCAGGCGATCTCGCTGCCATGCATCGCATCGGTCACATGGTTGAGCGTATCGCCCACGATGCCGTAGCAACGGCGGACACCAGCCTGCTGCAGGGCGTCCACCACGATTTCGGCCACGCGCTTGCTCATCGGATACATCCTCGAACGGGGGAACATCCGAGGCTAGACCTGATGAAGTGATGCTTCCGCAAAAAAAGGGGACGGAGGGAATTAAGTCGTTAACGGCACAAACGACTTAATTCCCTCCGTCCCCTTTTTTCTTCAATCGTTGACGTTGATCCAACCTTCCACCGCGCCCAGCTTCGGATTGCGGTAGCGCAGCTTCATCCAGCCATCCTGTTCATCCAGCATTTCCACACGGTCGCCCTGCACCAGATAACGCTTGGTGCTGGATGCACCGGGCCGGTCGAACAGGAACAACCGCGCTGGCACCACGGTGGCCTGCTGGCCACGCAGCGGCCCATTCGGCGGTGCGCCCAGGCCATCAGCGATGGCGGTCTCCAGCACACGACCGGCGGGATCATAGGTACGCCAGATCGCCAGCGGACCCTGCTCGTCGGTCTGTTCCCATTGCAACGCGGCGTTCACCGTGTCGCCCAGCATCAGCACGCTCTCGCTGCGGTAGAGATAGAGCTTCGCACCTGCAAACCGGTACTGGTCGGCGTACCACATCGGGCCGCTACGGCAGCTGCTGGTCAGGGTTCGAGTGGCAGCATCCACGCTCAACCCCATCAGGTCACCGCAACTGTCCTTGCCGTGGGTGTCGGCCTGCAGCGCGCGGAACCCGGCACTGGCCGGATCGAAGCGATACACCGCCACCGCCTCGTTGACCATGCCCACCGATGCACGCGCGACCAGTTCCGGGTAGCCATCGAAATCGACATCTTCCAGCGACCATCGCGAATTGCCGTCGGCATCCGCCGCACCCGCCAGCGTCTGGCGCTTGCCTGACGGTGACAACTGCACTGCGATGCTGCCGTCCTGCCGGGGATCGGCATGCGCCTGCACATGCGCGGCCACCTGGAAGCGTAGCGTTTCGCTATCGTCCCCACGCGCCTGCGCCGTCGGTGCCAGCACACCTGCCAATACCAGGCCCAGCAGGCATTCCCTGTAGTTCATCATCGCTCCCTGCGGCACCGCGGCGGCACCTTCAACTCAGAACGATACCTCGACCGCCTGCCGCGACCACAGCACCGATTGATGCTTGGTCTGCTGCTTCCACGCCAGGCGGATCGCTTCGATATCAGCACGGCGCTGCGGGGTGTCCTCGTGCAGCACCACCAGCACCTTGGTGCGCAGGCGGTTGGGCGAGGCATCGCCGCGGAACAGCCACTGACCATACGCATCGAACACGGTCAGGCCATCCGGGAAGCGCGGGGTCACTTCCTTGTCCAGGAAAGTGCGCCACTGCGCATCGCTGATGGTGTCGGCCTGCGGACGGTTGCCGGCGCCCTGCTCCTCGCCCACGCCGAAGTACAGCTCACTGCGCACCCAGCCGTGGCCGGCGGACGGGCGTGCGGCATCGCCCTTCAGTTCGGCGGTGGTAGCCGTGGCGTAGGCGCTGGGCGCCTGCGAAGAGAGGCTGGCGCAGCCACTGGTGGCCAGCAGCACGGCGAAGACGAGGCCAAGGTGTTTCATCGGTACAGCTCCGGGGAAGGGGGACAAGGCGAGCCGGCAGCGTACAGCGCCACCGGCCCGGCGTGCTGATGCCAGCAGGGCATCAGCTCATGCCGGACCGGCAGGGGCTTGCATCCGCACCGGTCGTCACGCGAAGATAATATATCGCTCCATCCGGATGGATGTAAGTGAAACCATCTCCCCCTTCCCCGTCGTCGTTGTTGCTGGAGCCCCCATGTCCATCCGCCTGCCCGCGTCGCCGCTCGGCCTCGCCATCGCCCTCGCGCTTTCCTCCACCGCCGTCCCGGCTCTGGCCCAGGACGCTACCAACCTCGACACCGTGATCGTCACCGGCACCCGTGCCGCCGACCGCACCGTGCTCGAATCCACCTCGCCGGTGGACGTGCTCACCGCCGAGGACATCCGCAAGGCCGGCGTGGTCAATGGCGAACTGGGCAGCGCGCTGCAGGCGCTGTTGCCGTCGTTCAACTTCCCGCGCCAGTCCAACTCCGGCGGCGCCGACCACGTGCGCGCCGCACAGCTGCGTGGCCTGTCGCCGGACCAGGTGCTGGTGCTGGTCAATGGCAAGCGCCGCCACCACACCGCGCTGGTGAACACCGACAGCAAGATCGGCAAGGGCACCACGCCGGTCGACTTCAATTCGATCCCGGTCAGCGCGATCAAGCGCATCGAAGTGCTGCGCGACGGCGCCGGTGCGCTGTACGGCTCGGACGCCGTGGCCGGCGTGATCAACGTGATCCTCGACAACGGCGGCGACGGTGGCGAGATAGAGGCCAGCTACGGCGCCAACCACACCGACCTCAAGCCGATCGGCCGCACCCTCACCGACGGCCAGACCGGCAACATCAGCGCCAAGGTCGGCACCTCGCTGGGCGAGGACGGCGGCTTCCTGCGTATCGGCCTGGAGTACAAGCACCGCAACGGCACCAACCGCGCCGGCTTCGACCAGATTCCGCCGTGGGACCAGACGCCGGACAACCTGGCGCTGCTGGGCAAGCGCAACTACGTGCTGGGCGATGGCAAGAGCAAGGACATCAACCTGTGGCTGAACACCGAGATTCCGGTAGGCCAGACGTCGACGTTCTACGCGTTCGGCACCTTCAACCAGCGTGATACCGAAGGTGCGAACTACTTCCGCTACCCCGATGGCGATGCCAACTGGAAGCAGGTCTATCCGAACGGTTACCGGCCGATCTCCGAAGGCGAGAACCGCGACGTGCAGGCCGTGGCCGGCGTGCGCGGCCAGTGGGGTGAATGGAGCTACGACGGCAGCCTGGATTACGGCCAGAACGACTTCACCTACCGCCTGCGTGATTCGCTCAACGCGTCGCTGGGCCCGACCAGCCCGACCCGCTTCAAGACCGCCGACTACGAATACGCACAGACCGTGGGCAACCTCGACCTGAGTCGTGTGTTCACCCAGAGCGACAGCATCAGCCACACCCTGGGCCTGGGCGTGGAAGCGCGCCATGAGCGCTACCAGACCCGCCCGGGTGACCCGGCCAGCTACGCCGCCGGCCCCTACACCGATCGCCCGACCGGCTCGCAGGCCGGTGGTGGCCTGACCCCGCAGGATGCGGCGCGGCTGTCGCGCGACGTGGCCAGCGCCTACGCCAGCCTGTCCAGCCAGTTCGGCGAGAAGTTCTCCACCGATCTGGCCGCACGCTACGAGCACAACGACGATTTCGGCGGTGAACTGACCGGCAAGCTCGGCCTGCGCTATGAATTCACCCCGGCGTTCGCGTTGCGCGGCGCCATCTCCAACAACTTCCGCGCATCGTCGCTGGCGCAGATCGGCTACGAATCCACCTCGACCGGCTACAACGCCGGCGGCCAGCTGGTGCAGGGCCGCCTGTTGTCGGTCAACAATCCGATCGCCCGTGGCCTCGGTGCGCAGAACCTGAAGCCGGAAAAATCGATCAACACCTCGCTGGGCTTCACCAGCCGCATCGGTGAGCACTTCGACCTGTCGCTGGACTTCTTCCAGATCGACATCGACGACCGCATCGCGCTGTCGGAGAGCATCACCGGCGATGCATTGACCGACTACGTGGCGGCCAACTACGGCGTCAGCGGCCTGCAGAGCGCCAGTTTCTTCGTCAACGCCGCCGACACCCGCACCCGCGGCGCCGAACTGGTGAGCAACTGGCGCCAGTCGCTGGGCGATGGCCAGCTGCTGTTGACCGGCACCTATGCGTACACGAAGACCACGCTGAAGAACGTGCTGGCCACGCCGGCGCAGCTGCGCGCGCTGAACCCGGACTATGTGCTGTTCGGCATCGAAGAGACCAACACCCTCACCGATGCCACCCCGCGTACGCGCGGCAGTCTCTCGGCCGCATGGAGCAACGACCACTGGTCGCTGAGCACCCGCGTGAACCGCTATGGCAGCGCCACCCGCGTGTTCAACTTCGGTGATGGCTACATCCCGCGCCAGACCTACCAGGCCGAATGGCAGCTGGATGCGGAAGTGGAGTACCGCATCACCCCGCAATGGAGCGTGGCCATCGGCGGCCAGAACCTGACCGACAACTACCCGGATCGATCCAACAGCGATATCCACTACTTCGGCAACCTGCCGTACGACGTGCTGTCGCCGATCGGCAGCAATGGCGCGTATTACTACGGCCGCGTCCGCTATACGTTCTGATTCATCAGTCCGGTAGTGCCGGCCGCTGGCCGGCAACCTCAG
>NZ_JAXAXM020000036.1:0-9575 GCF_047500745.2 Stenotrophomonas sp. FR024 | reverse complement strand
GCCGGCACTACCCAATCCGTAGCCTGCCCTCGACCCCACGTACACGCCCACGCTGGCAAGCTGGGCGTCATGGCTGAACCGCTCCCCCTGCGTCCGCCACCGCCATTGCTGGACGACGCCTGCGCGTTGTTCCTCGATGTCGACGGCACCCTGATCGAATTCGCTGCACGCCCGGATGCCGTGCAGTTGCTGCCGGATGTGCGTGAAGCCATCGGCCGCATCAGCGACCGCCTGGAAGGTGCCGTGGCACTGGTCAGTGGTCGCCCACTTGAACAGCTGGATCAACTGTTCGCGCCGTTGAAGCTGCCCGCCGCCGGCCTGCATGGCCACGAACTGCGTGGCGAGGATGGTCGTGTGCTGCGCGACGAACACGACGACGACACCGCCGAGTGGCTGCACGCGCTGCACCAGCAGGCGATGCGCTTTGCCCATGGGCATCCCGGCGTGCTGGTGGAAGACAAGGGCGTCGGCCTGGCCCTGCACTGGCGCGGCGCGCCGCATGCCGGCAGCGACGTCCGCGCCTTCGCCGACCGCCACGTGCGTGGCCGTGCCAGCTACCGCCTGCAGCCTGGCGACCATGTGGTCGAGTTCGTGCCTGTCGGCACCGACAAGGGCCGTGCCGTGCGCCGGATGATGCAGTACCTGCCCTTCCGCGGCCGCCTGCCGGTGTTCCTCGGTGATGACCTCACCGACGAATTCGGCTTCGATGCCGCCAACGGCCAGCATGGCTGGAGCGTACTGGTAGGCGAACGGGAACCCAGCAAAGCCGTGTTCGCGCTGCCCGACATACGCAGCGTGCACGCCTGGCTGCGTGAGAATGCCTATTGACCCGGCCACCCCACGGCCGCAACCGAGATGTACCGCGTGATGACCCAACCCGATCTTGATCTGGGCGTGGTCGGCAACGGCAGCTTCGGCGCCCTGGTCGACAAACGTGCCCGCGTTGTCTGGAGCTGCCTGCCCACCTTCGACGGCGACCCCACCTTCTGTGCCCTGCTCGGCCCCAACCAGCAGACGGGTGGCGACTTCGCCATCGAGCTGGAGGACTTCGCGAGCAGCGAGCAGGAATACCTGACCAACACCGCGATCCTGCGTACCGTGCTGCGCGACGCGCACGGTGGTGAACTGGAAATCCTTGATTTCGCCCCGCGCTGGCGCCAGAACGACCGTTTCTACCGGCCGGTCAGCCTGATCCGGCAGGTACGACCACTGGCCGGCAGCCCACGCATCACCGTGCACGCACGGCCACTGGCCGACTGGGGCGCACGCGTGCCCGAGTCCACCTGGGGCAGCAATCACGTGCGCTGGATCCTGCCCGAACACGTGCTGCGGCTGACCACCGACGTGCCGGTGCGCTTCATCCGCGATGGCCTGCCGTTCGTGCTCAACCATCCCATCCACCTGATCCTGGGCGTGGATGAATCGCTCAACCGCTCGATCAGTGGCTATGTGCAGGAAGCCTTCCAGCGCACCCGCGACTACTGGCGCGAATGGGTGCGCTACCTGTCCATTCCACTGGAATGGCAGGACGCGGTGATCCGCAGTGCGATCACCCTGAAGCTGTGCCAGTACGAGGACAGCGGCGCGATCATCGCGGCGATGACCACCTCCATTCCGGAAGCGCCCGGCAGCGTGCGCAACTGGGACTACCGTTACTGCTGGCTGCGTGATGCCGCGTTCGTGGTGCGCGCACTGAACCGCCTCGGCGCAACGCGCACGATGGAACAGTTCCTCGGCTATATCTTCAACCTGGCCACCACCGACGGCACGTTGCAGCCGCTGTATGGCATCGGCTTCGAGGCCAAGCTGGACGAGGACGAAGTACCCAGCCTGTCCGGCTACCGTGGCATGGGCCCGGTGCGGCGCGGCAACCTGGCCTGGGTGCAGCGCCAGCACGATGTCTACGGCAGCGTGGTGCTGGCGTCCACCCAGTTGTTCTTCGACCGCCGCCTGCAGGACCCGGGCGATGCGCACACCTTCGCCCGCCTGGAACCCTTGGGTGAACAGGCGTTCGCCCTGCACGACGTACCCGATGCCGGCCTGTGGGAATTCCGCGGCCGCACCGAAGTGCACACCTACACCAGCGCGATGTGCTGGGCCGCCTGCGACCGCCTGTGCAAGATCGCCGTACGCCTGAAGCGCGATGATCGTGCCCACTACTGGCGCGAGCGTGCCGACACCATCCATGCGCGCATCATGGCCGAGTCCTGGAGCGAGGAGCTGGGCCACTTCACCGATACCTTTGGTGGCCATCGGCTGGATGCCTCGTTGCTGCTGCTGGCCGACATCGGCTTCATCGACGCGATGGATGCGCGCTTCATCGCCACCGTCGACGCCATCGGCCGCGACCTCAAGCATGGCAACTCGCTGTACCGCTATGTCGCGCCGGATGACTTCGGCGAACCGGAAACCAGCTTCACCATCTGCACCTTCTGGTACATCGATGCGCTGGCGGCGATCGGGCGCATGGATGAAGCACGCGGGATGTTCGAGCTGCTGCTGAAGCAGCGCAACCACCTGGGCCTGCTGTCGGAGGATCTGGCCTTCGACAGCGGCGAGGCCTGGGGCAATTTCCCGCAGACCTATTCGCACGTCGGCCTGATCACCGCCGCAATGCGCCTGTCGCGGTCCTGGCAGGAGGCATCGTGAGTCGTCTGGTCGTGGTCTCAAACCGTGTGGCCGTGCCCGGCGAGAACCGCGCCGGCGGCCTGGCTGTCGGCCTGCTGGCCGCGCTGAAGGAACGTGGCGGCATGTGGTTCGGCTGGAGCGGCAAGAGTGTGCGCGACGGCAGCGGCACGCTGCACACACAGAAGGACGGTGACATCGAATTCGTCACCCTCGACCTGAGCAAGCGCGAGGTGGATGGCTACTACAACGGTTTCGCCAATCGCACCCTCTGGCCGTTGCTGCACTTCCGCCTGGATCTGGTCGACTACGACCGGGGCACCCGCGAGACCTACCATAAGGTCAACGCGCTGTTCGCCGACAAGCTCGCGCCGCTGCTGCGCGAGGACGACATCGTCTGGATCCACGACTACCACCTGATCCCGCTTGGTGCCCTGCTGCGCGAGCGTGGCATCGGCTGCCGCATCGGCTTCTTCCTGCACATCCCGATGCCGTCGGCCGACCTGCTGCAGGCCATGCCCGACCACCTTCGGTTGTTCTCCGCGCTGTATGCCTACGACCTGGTCGGCTTCCAGACCCAGCGCGACGCCGATCGCTTCCAGACCTACCTGCGCCTGTTCGGCGGCGGCCGCGTGCTCGAAAACGGCGAGCTGGAAGCACCGGGCGGGCGCCGCTTCCGTGCGGCGGCGTTCCCGATCGGCATCGACACCGAGCTGATCGCACGCCAGGCCGGCACCGCTGCCACCAAGGCCGCCGTAAAGAATCTGCGCGCCAGCCTGCGCGACCGCCAGCTGGCCATCGGCGTGGATCGCCTGGACTATTCCAAGGGCCTGCCCGAGCGCTTCCTCGGCTTCGAGCGCTACCTGGAGCGGCATCCGGACCAGCACGGCTCGCTGACCTACCTGCAGATCGCCCCGGTCTCGCGCGGCGATGTCACCGAGTACCGGCAGCTGCGCGGCCAGCTGGAACAGATCGCCGGGCACATCAATGGCGGCCACGCCGCTCCCGACTGGACACCGCTGCGCTACGTCAACCAGAACTTCACCCATGCCACGCTGACCGGCTTCTACCGTGCGGCGGCAGTGGGCCTGGTCACGCCGCTGCGCGATGGCATGAACCTGGTGGCCAAGGAGTACGTGGCCTCGCAGGACCCGGAAGATCCCGGCGTGCTGGTGCTGTCGCTGCTGGCCGGCGCCGCCGACGAACTCAAGCAGGCGCTGCTGGTGAACCCGCATGATCTGGACGGCGTGGCCGACGCCATCGCCACCGCGGCAACGATGTCGCTGCGCAGGCGCAAGGAACGCTGGCACGCGATGATGGAGCACCTGCACACCTACGACATCAACCACTGGCGCCGCAGCTATCTGGACGCGCTGGAAGGCTGAGGGAAAAAAGGGGACGGAGGGGATTAAGTCGTTTGTGCACAAACGACTTAATCCCCTCCGTCCCCTTTTTTCTTCAATCCAGGAACCGCGCGGCCTGCTCCGGTGCGGGCAGGTAACAGGCGTCATGCCGCCCGAACCAGCAGTAGCGGTTGCGGGCCAGCGCGCGGTACGCCGCGTCGCGCCAACTGCGCGGCAGCACGCGCAATGCACCGGTCAGGCGCCAGGCGCCGCCCAGCCCCGCCAGCACGCGCAGGATCGCATCGGTATCGGTCCAGGCGCCCTGTTCGTCCAGCAGCAGGAACGACATCGGGTCCTGCGGGTCCAGCCCATGCGCGCGTAACATCGCACTGCCCTGCGCGCCCTGCATCGCCGCAAAGCGGTAGCGGCCCTTGCGGTCGAAACGCAGCAGGAAGCGCACCCAGCGGTTGCACAGCGCGCACACGCCATCGAACACGATCACCGCGCTGCCGGCCTCGGCGGCGGAATCACTGCGGTTCGAGCCAGCCTTCATAGCGGATCAGGGCTCCGGCCCAGGGCAAGGTCACATCGACCAGGAAAGTGTAACGCGCACCCTGCCAGGCTTCGCGGCAACGCACACCACCAAACCAGCGCCTCGGCAGCGGCAGCAGCCCGAACGCCCAGACCCGCCGCACCGACCAGTCGATGCCACCGTCGCGGGCCTGCAGATCAAATTCGAAGCGCACCGCGCCCAGCTGCTCGCGCAGGTATCCCTCGTGTACCCACAGCCGCGACACCATCGGCCAGCGACCGAATCGTCGTGCCCATTGCTCGCCCTGCCCGTGTGCACTGAACGCCACTTCGGTGGGCAGCGCGTCGCCGTCCTTCGGCAACTGCGCCAACGCGGCCAGCAGCGGCACCAGCCAGTGTCGCCCTCTCACGATGCGCGCCTGCCCCACGTAGCGGCAAGGCAACGGTGCGGCATGCAGCGCCTGCACCGGCGCGGCCAGGGTGGCGAAGGCCGGCCCCAGCACGTGCGCGAACAGCGGCGGGGTCAGGACGCGATCCAGGCCAGGGTCGCCATGCGCCCGGTGCGACGGTCGCGCCGGTGCGAATACAGGTCCGGATCGGCCATCGTCGACACCGTGCCGCCATAGACCTGCGCCGGATCCATCCCCGCCGCCTGCAACCGCTGCCGCGCCAGCGCGAACAGGTCCACCTTCCAGTGCCCCTGGCGTGTCGCCACAAACGCCGCCTCGGCCGCCGGGTCGTGCCCGACGAAGGCGTGGAAGACCTCTTCGCCGATCTCGTAGTCGGCCGGCCCGGCCGCCGGGCCCAGCCACGCGCGAAGCTGCGCGGGCGGGGTCTGCATGGCGGCCACGGTGGCCTCCAGCATGCCGTCGGCCAGCCCGCGCCATCCAGCGTGAGCGGCGCCCACCTCGCTACCGTCGGCAGCGGCGAACACCACCGGCAGGCAGTCGGCGGTCAGGATCGCCAGCACCACGCCGGGCACCGAGGTCACCGCAGCGTCGGCCACCGGTTCGCTTGCGCCAGGCACCGGCGGCGTTGTGAAGCGCAGCACCGTGCTGCTGTGCACCTGGCGCAGCCAGTGCGGTGCCGAGGGCAGCGCCAGCCCCTGCTGCAGCAGCTGCCGGTTGTGCTCCACGTTGGCAGGGGTATCACCATCGGCCGCGTGCCGGTTGCCCAGGTTGAACTGCGCGAACGGCGCCGGCGAAATGCCCGCACCGTGCCGACGCGTGGTCAGCGCATGGACGCCCGGAGGCGCTGGCCAGTCCGCCTGCAGCAAAGGCAACGCGGCGGCCATCACCAGCGGTCCCGCTCGCGTGCGGCGAAGGCTTCGCTGTCTTCGCGCAGCACCTTCATCAGGTGCAGCATGTCGTCCGGCACCGGCGCGGTGTTGCGCACCGGCTCACCGGTGATCGGGTGCGTGAACTCCAGGGTCTCGGCGTGCAGGGCCTGGCGCTTGAAGCCGCGCAGCGCGGCTACCAGCTCATCGCTGGCGCCCTTGGGCAGCTTCAGCGCACCGCCGTACAGCGGGTCACCGATGATCGGATGGCGCACATGCGCCATGTGCACGCGGATCTGATGGGTACGGCCGGTTTCCAGGCGGCACTCCAGCGCGGTGTGCGCACGGAAGCGCTCGCGCAGGCGGTAATGGGTGATCGCTTCCTTGCCGTCCTCGCGCACGGCCATCTTCAGGCGGTCGCGTGGGTGGCGGTCGATCGGGGCATCGGCGGTACCGCCGGCCACCAGCGCGCCCATCACGATGGCCAGGTACTGGCGGTGCACGTCGCGTGCGGCCAGCTGCTCGACCAGCGCGGTCTGCGCTTCCAGGGTCTTGGCCACCACCATCACGCCGCTGGTGTCCTTGTCCAGGCGGTGCACGATGCCGGCGCGCGGCAGCACCGCCACCGAGGGGTCGCGGAACAGCAAGGCGTTGACCAGGGTGCCGCTGTGGTTGCCCGCACCCGGGTGCACCACCAGGCCGACCGGCTTGTTGATCACCAGCAGGTGCTCGTCCTCGAACAGCACGTCCAGCGGGATGTTCTCCGGCTGGGCGTCGGTCTGGGTCTCGAGCACCACATTGAGGGTCACGAGCTCGCCGCCGCGCAGCGGATCGCGCGGGCGCACCTGGGCGCCGTCCAGCAGCACCTCACCGGCCTTGATCCACTCGGTCAGGCGCGAACGCGAGTATTCGGGGAACAGTTCGGCCACCACGGCGTCGAAACGACGGCCGGCAGCGGTGTCGGGGACGATGGCCTGGCGGGCCGATTCAGAGGGTTGTTCAGACATGGCAGGGGGCATTCTTTGAAATTTTGGGGTCCCGGCGGCCGGTTTCAGTCGCTGGACAGGACACTAGGCTATCATCGACCCTTCGTATTCCAGCCGCGTCCCGCCTCGACCCCATGATCCGACGCTCCGCCATGCTCTCCGCGCCCGTCCGCCTCACCGCCCTGCTGCTGGTGCTGGTCATCGCCGCCACCGGCTGCCACCGTGGTGCCAAGAAGGGCGATCGCCCCGATGAAGGGACGCCGGTCGAACAGTTGTACGAGAAGAGCCACAAGCTGATGCAGGGTGGCAACTGGAGCGGCGCCGAAGCCAGCTTCCGCCGCCTGGTGGCCCAGTATCCGTACGGTCCGTACACCGAGCAGGCGATGATCGAGACCGCCTACGCCCAGTACAAGGCCGGCAAGCACGATGACGCGGTGTCCAGCATCGACCGCTTCATCCGTACCTACCCGACCCATCGCAACATCGCGTACCTGTACTACCTGCGCGGCCTGGCCAACTCCAACCGCAGTACGGTTTTCCTGCGCCGCGTATGGTCTCTGGATGCCAGCCGCCGCGACCTGTCCACGCCGCACCAGGCGTATTCGGACTTCAACATCGTGGTGGACCGCTACCCGAACAGCCGCTACGCCGCCGATGCGCGCCAGCGCATGCTGGAGCTGCGTGACGTGTTCGCCCAGCATGAGCTGGACAACGCCCTGTACTACATGCGCCGCGGCGCCTGGGTCTCGGCCGCCGGCCGCGCCAACTACCTGCTGGAAACCTACCCGCAGAGCGCCTTCCAGTACGACGCCGTGGCTGTGCTGGCCGATTCCTACACCCACCTGGGCAACAAGACCCTGGCCGACGATGCCCGCCGCGTCCTGCAGCTGAACCAGCCGGACCACCCGTGGCTGGAAGGCAAGTGGCCGAAGTACCCGTGGATGATCCGCAAGCTGAACCCGTTCGCCGGCGAGAAATCCGCCAGCACCGGCCAGCGCAACGCGCGACTGGAAAAGAAGTAAGAGAGGGCCCCGAAAGGGGCCTTTTCTTTATCGGTAGATCCACGCCATGCGTGGATGGTTCGTACGCCCATGGACCACGACACTAGGAATTCTACGAATTCCCGGCGGATGCGACGCCGGTCGCATCCCGCTCCGGCGACGCCCTCCACACTGCGGCGCAACGGCCATCCCGGCCGTGAAGGAGCGCCCCATGACCCTACCGCCCCGCCGTTTCCGCCCCCTCGCCTGCCTCCTTGCCACCGCCCTGCTGGCGCTGTCCTCGGGCCCCCTCGCTGCCGCACCGGGTGCACCGGGCGATCTGATGTCTGCTGCCCCCTATCGCGCGTCATGGGTGCCGTCCAAGGCTGCGCAGGCCTACAAGCTCCACTACCGCACCCCGGATCTTCGCGGCCAGCTGGCCGAAGGCACCGGCCTGCTGTACCTGCCCGCCGGCGCGGCTCCACCGGGCGGCTGGCCGGTGGTGTCCTGGGCACATGGCACCCAGGGCATCGCAGATCGCTGCGCGCCCTCGGTGTCCGGCCCCTACCAACCCGAACGCGACGGGCGCTTCCTCGATCAGTTCCTGGCCCAGGGCTATGCGGTGATCGCCGCGGACTACCAGGGGCTCGGCAGCCCAGGCGAGCATGCCTATCTGCACGTCCGCACGGCCGCGCGCAATGCCATCGACCTGGTCAAGGCCAGCCGCCAGTATCTGGGCAACGCAACGCTGTCGCCGCGCTGGGTATCGGTTGGTCATTCACAGGGTGGCGCTGCAGCCCTCACAGCCGGGCATCTGGCGCCCACCTATGGAGGCCCTTCCCTGCACTACCGCGGCAGCTTCACCACCGGCACGCCCACCGCCGTCGAGCTGACCGCGCTGGTGATGAAGCCGGACAACCGCACCGCCAATCCTGGCGCGCTCAACGCGTATCACGCGTATCTGCTCGACGGTCTGTTGCAGGTCGCGCCACAGATCGACCGCGTCCTCAGCGACACCGGTCGCGCCCGCGTGGCAGTGGCACGCGAGCAGTGCCTGGGCGAACTGGCCACCACGCTGGACGGTGCGGATACCGGCAGCATGTTCACTGCACCGCTGACCAGCGTGCCGGGCATCTGGGCGGTGCTGTACGACTATCTCGGCGTACCGCGCCGCGGCTTCAGCCAACCGCTGATGCTGGGCCACGGCAGCGAGGACCGCGATGCGCCCTATCTGACCACCCTGCTGTATGCCGCAGGCCTGGCCCTGCGAGGCGAGCCGGTCGCGTTCCGGCGTTACCCGGTCGACCACCGCGGCACGCTGGATGCGGCAGCGGCGGATGGCCTGGCGTTTGTGCGGGGACGGCTGGGGGACGGACGCTTCAACGACGCTGCGGAAACTGCCAGCCTCGAACAGCTGCTTGAGGACGCCCAGTAGATCCACGTCATGCGTGGATACGCGGTATGCGGGTTGCCGGCCAGCGGCCGGACATACCCACAGCCTATTATACACGCCATGCGTGGATACGCGGTGTACGGGTTGCCGACCAGCGGCCGGCACTACCGAACGGAGTAGAGCCACGCCATGCGTGGATACGCGGTATACGGGTTGCCGGCCAGCGGCCGGCACTACCGAACGCAGTAGATCCACGCCATGCGTGGATACGCGGTATGCGGGTTGCCGGCCAGCGGCCGGCACTACCGAACGCAGTAGAGCCACGCCATGCGTGGATGCGCGGTATGCGGGGTTGCCGGCCAGCGGCCGGCACTACCGAACGCAGTAGATCCACGCCATGCGTGGATACGCGGTATACGGGGTTGCCGGCCAGCGGCCGGC
>NZ_JAXAXM020000035.1:5667-16537 GCF_047500745.2 Stenotrophomonas sp. FR024 | reverse complement strand
GAACGGGAGGTCATAGGACCGGGCCTGGCGATGAAATCCCCGCCAACCATGCAGCCGATAGGTCGCCACCCAGCGCCTGACCATGGAGAACTCCAGGCCGTGGCGACGGGCAATGGCTTTGACCGATGTGGAGGTCTTGCAGGCCTCTTTGGCGACCTGCAGTTTGAAACGCGCGTCGTATTTGTTCATGTATCCCTCGGGGTTGGATCTAGCGTCCAACTCCCGGGGGTCACTTCATGGACGGGTTTACGGCGTCTCCCGCAACCGGACCCACCCCGCCATCCCACGGAATGCCAGCCTCTGCTGTTGCTTGTGCTTCGGCTGTTGCTGTTGCTTCGGCTCGCAGCAGGTGCAGGGCTGCAAGCCCTGCCGACCAACACCCTTCTTACGAACGACTGACGTGACACTCATGCGTCATGCGCGAGGCTGTCCGCTTGGCTGTTCGAGTGGAGGTGGCAACGGTGCACTGGCAAAGCGCACAGGCCTACGCATGGCCGTTGGGATTGGCAGCAGTAGTGGGCGGTATCGGCGCGTGGCTGATCCTCTGGATCTACCATCGATTGAAAGGGCGTGATCGCCGGCGCGCACGCATCGGTCGCGTGCTCGGGTTGCCACTGGCCACCGCATGGCCGCTGCTGTTGTTGATTCCCGCATTGCAGGCCACGCCACTGCAGGATCCGGTGCTGGGCAACCTGCAGCATGTGCTGCACATCGCGCTGACCGCGTGCTTCATCTGGTTGCTGGTACGCGCGGTGGCGGCGGGCGAGCGCGCGATCCTGCGCAGTCATCCCATCGATGTCGCCGACAATCTGGAAGCGCGCCGCATCCAGACCCAGACGCGGGTGCTCAGCCGCGTGCTGATGGGCGGCATCATCGTGCTCGGCGCATCGCTGGTGCTGTTGACCTTCCCGATGGTGCAGAAGATCGGCACCGCGCTGCTGGCATCGGCAGGCCTGATCGGCCTGGTGGCGGGTATCGCGGCCAAGCCGGTGTTCGGCAACCTGATCGCTGGCCTGCAGATTGCGGTGACGCAGCCGATCCGGCTGGATGACGTGGTGATCGTCGAGGGCGAGTGGGGCCGTATCGAGGAGATCGGCAGCAGCTACGTCGTGGTCCGTATCTGGGATGAGCGACGGATGGTGGTGCCGCTGACCTGGTTCATCGAAAACCCGTTCCAGAACTGGACGCGGCGTAGCGCCGACCTGCTCGGTACCGCGTTCCTGTGGTTGGACTACCGTGCGCCGATTGCCGCGATCCGCGCTGAGCTGGAACGCATCTGCCGTGGCGAAGCGCTGTGGGATGGCCGGGTCTGCGTGACCCAGGTGACCGAGACCAGCGAGCGTGCGATCCAGGTGCGCCTGCTGGTCAGCGCGCGAAGCTCGGGCGATGCCTTCGATCTGCGTTGCCTGGTGCGCGAGCGCATGCTCGATTTCCTCGCGAGCGAGCATCCGCAGTCGCTGCCGCAGGTGCGTGCGCGGCTGCAACACGAAGATGAGCTGGATATGCCGCGCGGTCCACGTGCACGCACCGCGGATGTGCGTTCGCCGGGTGCTGAAGATGGTGAGGCGGCGATCGTGCCGGTGGAGCCGGAACCCGAGCGGTAGCGCCGGTCGCTGGCCGGCGACCTGGGATCTGCCGGCCAGCGGCCGGCACTACCGGATCACGGCTCGCCAGCGTCGATCAGTGCGTCGGTATCGAAGTGCGGTGGTCGCCGCGCGCGCGTGCGCTGCTCATAGGCGTAGGCCATCTCGATCAGCTTCGGCTCGCTCCAGGCGGTGCCCATGAACAGCAGACCGACCGGCAGACCATCGATCTGCCCCATCGGCACGGTGAGGCTGGGATAGCCGGCCACGGCGGCGGCGCTGTAGCTTTCACCGGGGAAGTCGTCGCCTTCGCTGCGGATCGGCCATGCCACGCCGGTGGTCGGCGCCACCAGCGCATCGAGCTGGTGGGCGGCGAGGGCAGCATCGATGCCTTCCGGGCCGGCCAGCCGGCGCGCATCGCTGCGGGCGCGGATATAGGCGGGGTCGGCCAGGCCGGCGGTGGCATCGGCCTCCACCAGCAGCTCCTGGCCGAACAGGCCCAGTTCCTGCTTGCTGTGCGCCTGGTTGAAGGCGATCAGTTCGGCCAGGCTGCGCAATGGTGCGCGGTGGGTGCTGAAATAGCGCTCCAGCCCGGCCTTGAATTCGTACAGCAGCAGCGTGCGCTCGGCCTCGGCCCAGGCGCCCTGGTTGGGCAGCTCCACCGGCACCACCACGGCGCCGGCGCGGCGCAGCTCGGTTGCCGCCTGTTCGATCAGTGGCGGCATGCCACGGTACTTCAGCAGGGGCGTCTGCAGCAGGCCGATGCGCTTGCCGCGCAGGCCCTGCGGGTCCAGTCGCGCGGTGTAGTCGTAGACCGCGCGGCCGGGCATGGTCGCGGTGGCCGGATCGGCATCGTCGCGGCCGGCGATCGCGGTCAGCACGGCGGCAGCGTCGGCGACGCTGCGTGCCATCGGCCCGGCAGTGTCCTGGCTGAAGGAAATCGGGATGATGCCCTCGCGGCTGACCAGGCCGACCGTCGGCTTCAGGCCGACCACGCCGTTGATCGCCGCCGGGCAGACGATGCTGCCGTCGGTTTCGGTGCCGATCGCCACGCTGGCCAGGTTGGCGGCCACGGCCACCGCGCTGCCGCTGCTGGAACCACACGGCGAATGGCTGATGCGATAGGGGTTGCGGGTCTGGCCGCCACGCGCGCTCCAGCCGGAGATCGAATCATTGCCGCGGAAGTTGGCCCATTCGCTGAGGTTGGTCTTGCCCAGCACCACCGCACCGGCGTCGCGCAGCCGGCGCACCAGGTAGGCATCGTCCGGACGGAAGCCCTGCAGGGCCAGCGAACCCGCACTGGTGGCCATCGGCGCGGCGTTGATGTTGTCCTTCAACAGCAGGGGAATGCCATGCAGCGGGCCGCGCAGGCGGCCGTCACGGCGTTCGCGGTCGCGCGCGGCGGCTTCCTTCAGGGCATCGGGGTTGAGCTCGATCACCGCGCGCAGGCGCGGCCCGGTGCGGTCCAGCGCGGCGATGCGCTGCAGGTAGGCCTGGGTCAGGGTGGTGCTGTCCAGTTCCCCGGCGGTCATCCGCGCCTGCAGGTCGGCGACATCGGTTTCGGCGTACGGGAACGGCACGTTGCGGCTCGCAGGTTCGGCCGCATGCGCGCTGGGCGTGGCCGGGCTGCAGCCAGCCGAAAGCAGCGCCGGCAGCGCGGCGAGCAGGCAGGTCAGCAGAGGCGGCAAGGACGGGCGCATGGGGCGGCTTGGTCGGCTCCAATCCCCAGTGTAGCCGGTGCTCAGCGGTGGCGCTTGCGCAGGTCGCGGGCGAGCACGTAGACCACGATCAGGTTGATCGCCAGGATCGTCCACGACGGCCAGCCGGGGTGGCGGATGATCGCGAAGATGTCGAAAGGCAGGTACAGGGCGGCGGTCAGGCAGCCCAGCCAGGAGGCCCAGGCCTTGGCCCGCCACAGGCCCCAGGCTTCGACCAGGTGCAGCAGGCCGTAGCCGATCATCCCCGCCGCGGCCAGGTGGACCGCGTCGGGGCTGATCATGTGCAGCAGCGAGGGCAGGGTGCCATGGTCCGGATCCAGGCTGAAACGCCGGATCAGGGCCATGATGCCGTGCCGTAGCGGCTGCGGTCCGAGCACTTCCAGCCCGGTGGCGGCCAACAGCGCCAGCATCGCCTTGCTCGCTTCGAGCAGGGCGATGACATGGAGACCCGGATGCCGGTGTGGATCCGGGTTGTAGCCGCTCAGGTTCACGGGGTGCTGGCTCAGCCGCCGCGCGAAGCCTTCTTGCGGTCGCTTTCGGTCAGGAACTTCTTGCGCAGACGGATCTCCTTCGGGGTGATCTCGACCAGCTCGTCGTCTTCGATGAAGTCCAGGGCCTGTTCCAGCGAGTACTTGATCGCCGGGGTCAGCTGGATCGCATCGTCCTTGCCCGAAGCGCGCATGTTGGTCAGCGGCTTGGTCTTGATCGCGTTGACGGTCAGGTCGTTGTCCTTGGAGTGGATGCCGACCAGCTGACCTTCATACACGTTGTCGCCTTCAGCAGCGAAGAGCTTGCCGCGCTCCTGCAGCGGGCCCAGCGAGTAGGCCGGCGTGGTGCCCGGCGCATTGGCGATCATCACGCCGTTGATGCGCTTGGCGATCGCGCCCTGTTCCTTCGGGCCGTAGTGGTCGAACACGTGGAACAGCAGGCCCGAACCCTGGGTCAGGGTCTTGAACTCGTTCTGGAAACCGATCAGGCCACGGGCCGGGATCGAGTATTCCAGGCGCACACGGCCCTTGCCGTCCGATTCCATGTTCTTCAGCTGGCCCTTGCGGGTGCCCAGCTTTTCCATCACGCCGCCCTGGTGGATTTCTTCGATGTCCACCACCAGCTGCTCGATCGGCTCCATCAGCTGGCCGTCGATTTCCTTGATGATCACTTCCGGGCGCGACACGGCCAGCTCGTAGCCTTCGCGGCGCATGTTCTCGATCAGCACCGACAGGTGCAGTTCGCCACGGCCGGAGACCAGGAACTTGTCGGCGTCTTCCAGCTGCTCGACCTTCAGGGCCACGTTGTGGACCTTTTCACGGTCCAGGCGGTCCTTGATCTGGCGGCTGGTCAGGAACTTGCCACCGGACAGGTCCTTGTTGCCGGCGAACGGCGAGTTGTTGACCTGGAAGGTCATCGAGATGGTCGGCTCGTCGACGGTCAGCGCCGGCAGCGCTTCCGGGAAGTCCGGTGCGCAGATGGTGTCGGAGATGGTCAGCTCCTGGATGCCGGAGATGGCCACGATGTCGCCGGCCTCGGCCGAATCCTGCTCGATGCGCTCCAGGCCCATGAAGCCCAGCACCTGCAGCACCTTGCCGTTGCGCTTCTTGCCTTCACGGTCGATGACCGCGACCTGCATGTTCTTCTTCAGGGTGCCGCGCTGGATGCGGCCGATGCCGATCACGCCCACGAAGTTGTTGTAGTCCAGCTGGCTGATGCGCATCTGGAACGGGCCTTCCGGGTCCACTTCCGGACGCGGCGCGTGCTGCATGATCGCTTCGTACAGCGGGGTCATGTCGCCATCGCGCACGGTGTCTTCCAGGCCGGCGTAGCCGTTCAGGCCCGAGGCGTAGACGATCGGGAAGTCCAGCTGCTCGTTGGTGGCGCCGAGCTTGTCGAACAGGTCGAAGACCTGGTCGATCACCCATTCCGGACGGGCGCCCGGACGGTCGACCTTGTTGACCACGACGATCGGCTTGAAGCCCATCGCGAAGGCCTTCTGGGTCACGAAGCGGGTCTGCGGCATCGGGCCGTCCATCGCATCGACCAGGATCAGCACGGTGTCGACCATCGACAGCACGCGCTCGACCTCACCACCGAAGTCGGCGTGGCCGGGGGTGTCGACGATGTTGATCCGGTTCTTGATGCCGGTCTTCTTGTCTTCCCAGGTGATGGCGGTGTTCTTGGCCAGGATGGTGATGCCGCGTTCCTTTTCCTGGTCGTTGCTGTCCATCACGCGCTCGGCGAGGACGGTGCGCTCGGACAGGGTGCCGGACTGCTTCAGCAGCTGGTCGACCAGGGTGGTCTTGCCATGGTCGACGTGGGCGACGATGGCGATGTTGCGAAGATTTTCGATGGACATACGAAAGGGGGCCAGTCGGCGCCGGATTTGGAAAAAGAAGTCCAACATTATACGTCGAACTTGACGATTCGCGAAAAGGTGGATTTCACACCCGTCATGGGGCCCATTCAGCTGGGGGGCCGTGGCGCCGGTCGAGGCCGCCTGGCCTACACCGCGGGGCACCCCGTCCCGTGGCTGAAGCCCGGATCTGCGCCCATGGTCGAAGCCGCCGCCGCCACGAGGCAGGTGTAAACTAGGTGGCTAGACGCGTTCCCCATCTGCATCAAGGATCTTCATGTCCCTCATCGCCACTTTCGACACCACCCAGGGCCCGATCAAGGTCGAGCTGTTCGCCGACAAGGCGCCGCTGACCGTGGCCAACTTCGTGAACCTGGTCAAGCACGGTTTCTATGACGGCCTGATCTTCCACCGCGTGATCGCCGACTTCATGATCCAGGGCGGCTGCCCGCAGGGTCGTGGCACCGGCGGCCCGGGCTACAAGTTCGAAGACGAGAAGAATGGCGTGAAGCACGAGGTCGGCTCGCTGTCGATGGCCAACGCCGGCCCGAACACCAACGGCAGCCAGTTCTTCATCACCCACATCAAGACCGACTGGCTGGACGGCCGCCACACCGTCTTCGGCAAGGTCCTGGAAGGCCAGGCCATCGTCGATTCGGTCAAGCAGGGCGACGTGATCCATTCGATCACCCTGGAAGGCGACGTCGACGCCGTGCTGGCCGCCCAGGCCGAGCGCGTCGCGGAGTGGAACAAGCACCTCGCCGCCTGATCCCCCTTCGAAACGGCCACCCTCGGGTGGCCGTTTCCCTGTTCCCCGCCGCCCGCCAGGCCTGCGTGGCCACGCCCGCGGCGTCCCATCAAACGCTTGCAAGCAAGAGGAAACCCCCATGAAAGCACCCGTTCGTGTTGCCGTGACCGGCGCCGCCGGCCAGATCGGTTATGCCCTGCTGTTCCGCATCGCCTCCGGCGAAATGCTGGGCAAGGACCAGCCGGTCATCCTGCAGCTGCTGGAACTGCCGGTCGACAAGGCCCAGGCCGCCCTGAAGGGCGTGATGATGGAGCTGGAAGACTGCGCCTTCCCGCTGCTGGCCGGCATGGTCGGCACCGATGATGCCGAAGTCGCGTTCAAGGACGCCGACATCGCCCTGCTGGTTGGCGCGCGTCCGCGTGGCCCGGGCATGGAGCGCAAGGACCTGCTGCTGGAAAACGCCAAGATCTTCACCGCCCAGGGCGCGGCGCTGAACAAGGTCGCCAGCCGTGACGTGAAGGTGCTGGTGGTCGGTAACCCGGCCAACACCAACGCCTACATCGCGATGAAGTCGGCCCCGGACCTGAAGCCGGAGAACTTCACCGCCATGCTGCGCCTGGACCACAACCGCGCGCTGAGCCAGCTGTCGACCAAGCTCGGCAAGCCGGTCGGTGGCATGGAGAAGCTGGTCGTGTGGGGCAACCACAGCCCGACCATGTACCCGGACTACCGTTTCGCCACCGCCGATGGTGCGTCGATCGCCGATGCGATCAACGACCAGGAGTGGAACGCCAACACCTTCATCCCGACCGTCGGCAAGCGCGGCGCGGCGATCATCGAAGCCCGTGGCTCGTCCTCGGCTGCTTCGGCCGCCAACGCAGCCATCGACCACGTGCGTGACTGGGTGCTGGGCAGCAACGGCAAGTGGGTCACCATGGGCGTGCCGTCCGACGGTTCCTATGGCATTCCGGAAGGCGTGATCTTCGGTTTCGCGGTGACCACCGAGAACGGCAAGTACACCCTGGTCAAGGATCTGCCGATCGACGACTTCAGCCAGAAGTACATCGACAAGACCCTGGCCGAGCTGGAAGAAGAGCGCGCCGGCGTCGCCCACCTGCTGGGCTGATGCAGGCGGTACCGGCTCCGGCCGGTACGTCTTCCATCGAGGTAGGTGCCGGCCGTTGGCCGGTACGTGATCCAGAAGGTAGGTACCGACCGTTGGTCGGTACGCAGCAACGGGGAAGCTCAGGCTTCCCCGTTGCTGTTTGAGGAATACAGGAACTGATGATCCACCTGCATTACATCGACGACGCGCTGCTGGTGGCCGAGAAGCCGGCAGGCCTGCTGTCCGTGCCTGGCCGCAGCGCCGAGAACCAGGACTGCGTGGTCGCGCGCCTGCAGGCGCTGTACCCGGATGCATTGACCGTGCATCGCCTGGACCAGGTGACCTCCGGCCTGCTGCTGCATGCGCGCGGCAAGGACATGCAGGTGGCGTTGTCGATGCAGTTCGAGCAGCGCCAGGTTGGCAAGCGTTACGAAGCGATCGTGGAGGGGCTGCTTGAAGGCGATGCCGGCGAAGTAGACCTGCCGTTGATCGTGGACTGGCCGAACCGGCCGAAGCAGATGGTCGATCACGAACGCGGCAAACCGGCGCTGACACGTTGGCACGTAATGGCACGTGATGTTGAAGCGCAGCGCACCCGCGTGGCGTTGGAACCGATCACTGGCCGCAGCCATCAGCTGCGCCTGCACATGGCCAGTCTCGGCCATCCCATCGTTGGCGATGTGCTGTATGACGCCGCGCCGGCGCAGCGTGTGCATCTGCATGCGCGCAGCCTGCGGTTCACCCATCCAGTGACGGGCGAGCCGCTCGCGTTCGAGTCCGCGACTCCGTTCTAGGGGTTCGGCAGGGCTTGCAGCCCTGCACCTGCAGAATCAACGTCAACGTCAGAAGCGGGCTATCCGTGGGTTGGCGGGACGGTGTCGGAGTGCGGGGACGCCGCAAGTACGTCCCTGTAGGCTTGGCAGCCGCATCCATGCGGCTGACACCCCGCACTCCGACACCGTCCCACCTTCGACAGGTTCCCGCGGCTGTTGGTAACTGCGGCTTTGTTCCGCGCGGCTGTTGGTAGGTGTCGACCTTGGTCGACACGATTTTCCTTTCAGATATCGAATGAATCATCCACGCATGGCGTGGATCTACCGTGTCGACCAAGGTCGACACCCACCAGAGCAGTCGACCAAGGTCGACATCTACCAGAGCAATACGCCTTTCCGACAGATCGCAGGAAACTGTCGAAGGCGGGGTGGGTCCGGTTGCGGGAGTGTCCGCGGCATGGATGCCGCGGCCAAGCCCCCAAGGACGGGTTTACGGCGTCTCCCGCAACCGGACCCACCCCGCCATCCCCCAGGAAACCAGCTTCTGCTGTTGCTTCGGCCTCTGCAGGTGCAGGGCTGCAAGCCCTGCAGAACAAAACCCCACCCCCTACCAAGGTAGGGCGGCCCGCGCGCCAGCGCCGGACTATCCTCGAACCCATGACTTTGTCTGGGAGGGCTGCGTCATGAACTACGAGGAAACCTACCGTCGCTCGATCGACGAGCCGGAGGCCTTCTGGGGCGAGGAAGCCAAGCGCATCCATTGGCACAAACCGCCGCAGCAGGTGCTCGACTACAGCAACCCGCCGTTCCGGCGCTGGTTCGTCGGTGGTGAAACCAATCTCTGCTACAACGCCGTCGACCGCCACCTGGCCGAGCGCGCCGACCAGCTCGCGCTGGTCGCCATCTCCACCGAAACCAACAGCACCCGCGAAATCACCTATCGCCAGCTGTATCGCGAAGTGAACGACTTCGCCGCCGCACTCAAGCACCTCGGCGTCGGTCACGGTGACCGCGTGGTGATCTACATGCCGAACATGGCCGAAGCCGTGTTCGCGATGCTGGCCTGCGCGCGCATCGGTGCGGTGCACTCGGTGGTGTTCGGTGGCTTCGCCGCGCACAACCTGGCGCTGCGCATCGACGACGCCAAGCCCAAGCTGCTGATCGCGGCAGATGCCGGCATGCGCGGTGGCAAGCTGATTCCGTACAAGCCGATGGTCGATGCAGCCTGCGCCGAAGCCACGTCGCCACCGCCGCACGTGCTGATCGTGTCGCGTGGGCTGGATGCCGCCGAACCACGCGTGCCGGGCCGCGATGTGGACTACGCCGAGCTGCGTGCGCAGATCGGTGAAGTCGACGTGCCGGTGCAGTGGCTGGAAGCGAGCGAGCCGAGCTATCTGCTGTATACCTCCGGCACCACCGGCAAGCCGAAGGGCGTGCAGCGCGATGTGGGGGGCTATGCGGTGGCGATGGCGCAGTCGATGGAAACGGTGTTCGACTGCAGGCCGGGACAGGTGATGTTCTCCACCTCCGACGTCGGCTGGGCGGTCGGCCATTCCTACAACGTGTACGGCCCGCTGATCGGCGGCTGCACCTCGCTGCTCTACGAAGGGCTGCCGACCAACCCGGATCCGGGCATCTGGTGGGCGCTGTGCGAGCAGTACAACGTGCGCACGATGTTCTCGTCGCCCACCGCCATCCGCGTGCTGAAGAAGCACGACGCGGATTTCATCCATCGCCACGACCTGGGCGCGCTGAAGTACCTGTTCCTGGCCGGCGAGCCGCTGGACGAACCGACCGCGCACTGGATCAGCGAAGCGCTCGGCAAGCCGATCATCGACAATTACTGGCAGACCGAAACCGGCTGGCCGGCACTGACCCTGCTGCCGGGCCTGGAGATGAAGCCGGTGCGTTTCGGCTCGCCCGGGTTCCCCAATCTCGGCTACCGGATGAAGGTGATCGACGAGAACACCGGCGAGGAAGTGGCACCGGGGCAGAAGGGCGTGCTGGTGGTGTCGCCGCCGCTGCCGCCGGGCTGCATGAGCACGGTGTGGAACGACGACAGCCGTTTCCTGCAGAGCTACTTCAGCCACTTCAAGGAGCTGCTGTACAGCTCGCTGGACTGGGCGATCCGTGACGACGATGGCTACACCTTCATCCTCGGCCGTACCGACGATGTGATCAACGTGGCCGGCCATCGTCTGGGCACGCGCGAGATCGAGGAGGCTATCTCCAGCCATCCGCGCGTGGCCGAGGCGGCGGTGATCGGGGTCAAGGACGAACTGAAGGGGCAGGTGCCGCTGGTGTTCGTCACCCTCAAGCAGGGGCTGGATGGCGAGGATCCGGCGCCGGTGGTGGCCGAGATGATGGCTACGGTGACCACCTCGCTCGGCGCGGTCGCACGCCCTGCGCATGTGCACGTGGTCAATGCCTTGCCCAAGACCCGCTCTGGCAAGCTGCTGCGGCGCTCGCTGCAGGCGTTGGCCGAGCAGCGCGACCCGGGTGACCTGTCGACGCTGGACGACCCCAGCGCGCTGGAGGAGATCCGCCGCGCGCTGGGACGCTGACCCGGTAGTGGGGGGGGGGGGGGGGGGGGGGG
>NZ_JAXAXM020000035.1:0-5657 GCF_047500745.2 Stenotrophomonas sp. FR024 | reverse complement strand
CCGCTGGCCGGCACCCCCCATCAATCCCGAGGTTGCCGGCCAGCGGCCGGCACTACCCGCAGCACTTGCGCTAAGCTCGGCCTGTCATCGACCTGCAATACACGGTGCGCGCCGGGGAAGGCGCGTGCCGTCCGGGGATGGCACACAGGGGAGCGTGCCCGCCAGGGCGCGCCGGCATTGCGCATCGAGGGAGGGGGAGGCAATGGCTTTGCTGCACGCCAAGACGGCTGCAGGCCGTCAGGAAATCGAAGACCGTGGTCGGCGTCTGCCGGCGGCACTGCGTTCGATCCTGCTGATGGTCGACGGCCATCGCGATGACACTGAATTGCGCGGCCTGTTCGAAGGCCTGCGGGCACCGCCGGATGCACTGGAGCAGTTGGCCGCGCTGGGCCTGATTGAAGTGATCGGCGGAAGTGTCGAAACCGCACCGACGCGCAGCATCAGCACCGGCCGTGAACAGGACCCGGCGCTGTACCAGCAGCTGTACGACGCGATGAGTGAGGCCGTGCGTCGGCATCTGGGCCTGAAGGGCTATTTCATGCAGTTGAAGATCGAACGCTGCACCGATGCGCTGGCACTGGAGCGCCTGTGCCCGGAACTGCTGGCGGCGGTGGGCAAGGCGCGTAGCCCGGCATTGGCGCAGCGCTGGTGGCAGGAGACCCAGGCGGCCGTGGTCAATGGTGGCGGCGAGGTCGTGCAGGCCTGAGCCACCGCGTAAAGTGATCGGTTCACTTCCCCACAAGGAGTCCCGCGTGCAGGACGACCACGACGATACCGATACCCCCGGCTGGGACGCGATCAATGCGGCGCTGGCGCCGCTGTATGCCGGGCAGGAACCGCGTCACTTCGGCACCGCGCTTCCGTACACGCTCGGTGGCCAGGATCCGCTCGATGGCATCAGCGTGTACTGGGCGGATGCGCCGGTACCGCATTGGCATTACATCACCTACGGCTTCTCCGAGCTGTACGCAAAGGAGAGCAGTGATGCCACCGCCAGTGGCTATGGTTTCGAGCTGACCTTCCGCCTCGCTGCCGACGCCGGTGAGAACGCCGGCAGCACGCCACCGGTGTGGCCGATGAACCTGCTGCAGAACCTGGCGCGCTATGTGTTCGGCAGTGGCAACGTGTTCGAGGATGGCCACCACCTCAACGCCAACGGCCCGATCGCGTTGGAGACCAACACGCGCTTGTGCCATCTGGCCTTCGTCGCAGATCCGCAGTTGCCCGCACGCGACACCGCCAATGGCCACCTGCAGTTCCTGCAGCTGGTCGGGTTGACCGATGAGGAGATGGAAGCGGTCAAGCGCTGGTCGACGCGCGGCGTGCTGCAGGCGCTGCAACCGGCGATGCCGCTGTGGATCAGCGACCTGCATCGCGGCAACCTGCTGGAGGGTCCGGCACTGGCTGCACAGGTGCAGACCGGCAGCGAGCGCGAGGGCTCCAGCACCGGCATGCTGTTCATCGAGACGCTGGACTGGCGCCAGGAGGCGGGCGTCACCACCCTGGTGCTCGGTGCGGGCCAGGTGGCCAGCGTGTGCGAGCTGCTGCCATTGCGCCTGCGCCACGGCAAATCACTGGAACTGGTCAGCCGCGAGCGGCAGTGGGAATTCATTCCGGCCGCGCGCGGTCAAACCGGCGAGGTATCGGCCGACAGCGCGCGCTGGGCGTTGGACGAGACGGGTCTGGAAGCCCTGGCAGGCGTGCGGGCCGAGCGCGGCATCTACCCGGTGGCGGCGGCGCTGCGCATCGAAGTGGTGCCGACCTACCTGCGCGATGCCAAGGGCGAAGTGATCCGCCAGATCGGCTGAGTGTGGCGATTGCACCGATGGGGGCAGAGCCGTCTGCTGCGCAGACGGCTCCGACCCATGGTCTGGATCAGGCCAGGCCCTCGGCCTTCAGCGCGGCCTGCACGCCGGCATCGGCGTCCATGCGTGCCTTGTAGGCGGCCAGGTTGTCCAGGCCGGACAGGTCGACCCTGGTGCCGGCGGCCCAGCGCAGGGTGATGTAGAAGTACGGGTCGGCGAAGCTGCGGAAACCGGCCAGCCAGGGCTTGTCGGCCAGCTGCTTGTCAGCGGTCTCGAACAGGCCACGCAGGCGCTTGTGTGCGGCGGCGCGGATCGCATCGAACTGGCTCTCGTCGGCGATGAACTTGCCCGGGGCGAACAGCGGCGAGAAAGCCGGATGCACGTCCGAATTGACGAAGGCCAGCCAGCGGGTGGCTTCGGCGCGCTGGCGCGGGCTGCCGTCGCCGCCGAGGCCGGCCTGCGGGAAGCTGTCGGCGATATAGCCCATGATCGCGGCGTTCTGCAGCAGCACGAAGTCGCCGTCGACCAGTGCGGGGACGGCACCGGCCGGATTGATCTTGAGGAATTCCGGGCCCTTCAGGGTGTCCTTGTTCAGCAGTTCAACCTCGAACGGCTGGCCGGTCCACTGCAGGGCGATGTGGTCGGCGGTGGAACAGGCACCGGGCTTGCTGTACAGCTTCATGGGAACTCCAGGTGATGCGGGCGGGAAACGCCCACTATCCCAGAGCTTGCCAGCGGGCGGCAACGCTGCCGCCAGCACGGATCGTTACGACTGCCGCGGCTTGAGGTTCTGCACCTTATAGAAGGTGTGATCGCCGATGGTGGCCACCTGGTAGGCATTGCGCCAGTTCGGGCTGGCAATGGACAGCGCGGCGAAGTGGCTGGCACCGGGCACGATCTCGCGGCGCTCGCCGGCCGGCAGCGCCCAGTTGCGCTCGGCGTCGAAGGCCACGTTCATCGCCTCGCTCCAGGCCGCATCATTGCCCAGCTGGGTGCCGGGCGAGACGATGGTCGGTGCGAACTGCTTGCGCGCGGTGACCACCTGGCACATGGAGTCGCCCCACAGGCCACTGTCGAGGCGGCGCAGGGCGACCTCGGCGACGGCCTGCTGGCCACGCAGGGTCTGGTCGCGGGCTTCCAGGTAAACGGTGGTGCTCAAACACAATGAATCAGCGGCCGGCTGAGGCAACAACTGCGACAGCCAGAGAATCCAGGCCAGTTTCATATAACTCCTTGCTCCGTATGGGCCGCACGCTCCGGTTCCGGCCGCGGGGGCGACAGGAGGCGGGGTACGACTTGGCGTCATGGGGAGGCGGCCATCGGGGCCGCCCCGTGGGCAGCCCCAAAAGAAACGATCAGTACCGATCGAGGGGCTGCGCCGGCTCACCGGAAACTGGCTGGTGAGCGGAAAGATGGCGCAAGGTAGGGGGGGATAGCCGAACGCATCGTGAACCGCCCGGCTTGACATTCAGGTTCGGCAGGGGTGACGGAAATCACATTCCGCCCCCCATTCAGGCGCTCATCAGAGCGCGGCGGCCACCCGGCTGCCCTGGTCGATGGCGCGCTTCGCATCCAGTTCGGCGGCCACATCGGCACCCCCGATCAGCTGCGCGTTGATGCCGGCGGCCTGCAGTTCGGCCTGCAATGCACGGTTCGGTTCCTGCCCGGCGCAGATCACCACATGGTCGACCGGCAGCAGCTGTTCGCTGCCTTCCACGCGGATGCGCAGGCCCTCGTCGTCCACGCCCAGGTACTCGACGCCACCGAGCATGCGCACGCCCTTGGCCTTCAGTGTGGCGCGGTGAATCCAGCCAGTGGTCTTGCCCAGTCGCGCGCCGGGCTTGCCCGGGCTGCGCTGCAGCAGCCAGAGCCGACGCGGTGACGCCTCGACCTCGGGCCGGCCCAGCGAGCCGCGGGCCTCGAACGCGCTGTCCACGCCCCATTCGGCCATCCAGCGTTGCGGGTCGAGGGAGGGGGACTCACCTGCGTGGCTGAGGAACTCGCCGACATCGAAGCCGATGCCGCCGGCGCCGATGATCGCCGCATTGGTGCCCACTTCAACCCGGCCCAGCAGCACGTCCAGGTAGCTGACCACCTTGGCGTGGTCGGCGCCGGGGAAGTCGACCTTGCGCGGGGTGATGCCGGTGGCCAGCACCACCTCGTCGAAGCCGGTCAGGGTGGCGGCATCGGCGCGGGTGCCGAGGCGCAGCTGCACGCCGGTTTCGGCCAGCGTGTGGCGGAAGTAGCGCAGGGTCTCGTGGAACTCTTCCTTGCCGGGGATGCGCTTGGCCACGTTGAACTGGCCGCCGATCTCCTCGTTGGCATCGAACAGGGTGACCTGGTGGCCGCGCTGGGCAGCGACGGTGGCACACGCCAGGCCTGCCGGGCCAGCACCGACCACGGCAACTTTCTTCGGCGTGGCGGTGGGGCGATAGACCAGCTCGGTCTCGTGGGCGGCGCGCGGATTGACCAGGCAGCTGGCCAGCTTGTTCTCGAACACGTGGTCCAGGCAGGCCTGGTTGCAGGCGATGCAGGTGTTGATCGCCTCGGCGCGGCCGGCACGGGCCTTGTTCGGCCATTGCGGGTCGGCCAGCAGCGGACGCGCCAGCGACACCATGTCGGCACCGCCGCTGGCGAGGATGCGCTCGGCGACGTCGGGCATGTTGATGCGGTTGGTCGCCACCAGCGGCACCTTCACATGCGGCTTGAGCTTGGCGGTGACCCCGGCGAAGGCGGCGCGCGGCACCGAGGTGGCAATGGTCGGAATACGGGCTTCGTGCCAGCCGATGCCGGAATTGATGATCGTCGCGCCGGCGGCCTCGATGGCCTGCGCCTGCTGCACGATTTCCTCCCAGTTGCTGCCGTCCTCCACCAGGTCCACCAGCGACAGGCGGTAGATGATGATGAAGTCCGGGCCACAGGCCTCGCGGATGCGGCGCACGATCTCGACCGCGAAGCGCATGCGCTGGTTGGCATCGCCGCCCCAGCGGTCGGTGCGCTTGTTGGTGCGCGGGGCGATGAACTCGTTGATGAGGTAGCCCTCCGAGCCCATCACTTCCACACCGTCGTAGCCAGCCTCGCGGGCCAGCTTCGCGCTGCGTGCGTAGTCGGCGATATGGCGCTCGACGCCGCTGGCCGACAACGCACGCGGGGTGAACGGGTTGATGGGTGCCTTCAGCTTCGACGGCGCCACCGACAGAGGGTGGTAGGCATAGCGGCCGGCATGCAGCAGCTGCAGGCATATCTTCGCGCCGTGCTGGTGCGCGGCGGCGGTGAGCTGACGGTGCGGGCGTACTTCCCAGGGCCAGGACAGCTTGCCGCCGAACGGCTTCAGCCAGCCGACCACGTTCGGCGCGAAGCCGCCGGTGACGATCAGGCCGACACCGCCCTCGGCGCGTTCGGCGAAGTAGGCCGCCAGCCGCGGGAAGTCGCGGGCGCGATCCTCCAGGCCGGTGTGCATCGAGCCCATCAATACGCGGTTGCGCAGCTGGGTGAAGCCCAGGTCCAGCGGGGCGAACAGATGGGGGTAGGCGCTTTCGTTGGCTGGCGACATTGTCGATACGCTTGCGTACGGAAGCGCGAAGCGTGCCGCGAAACGGCGGCCGGGGCAAGGGCCGGCCTTTGGGTAGTGCCGGCCGCTGGCCGGGTACGCTCGGCACATGCGTGCTGTCGCTCCCGCAATTCGCTGCGCGAACCGCGGGCCCCACTTACCGGCCTCCACGCCCCCGCGCCTGCGGCGCTGCCCCCGAACTCCGGGGGGTAGTGCCGGCCGCTGGCCGGGTACGCTCGGCACATGCGTGCTGTCGCTCCCGCAATTCGCTGCGCGAACCGCGGGCCCCACTTACCGGCCTC
>NZ_JAXAXM020000034.1:1513-22498 GCF_047500745.2 Stenotrophomonas sp. FR024 | reverse complement strand
ACTACCGCAAACCGCGCTACGGCGCGGTTTGCTTTTTCTGGCGGCGGGGCCAACCCCGCGGGCAGCCATGACCGATGGCCTTGGCAGCCCCGGCCGCACGGGCCTAACATCGGTTTTTTGCCGTCCTGCGGAGACCCCGATGAAACTGCGTCATGCCCTGCTGCCACTGAGCCTGCTGGCTGCCCTGCCCAGCGTTGCCGCTGCCCGTGGCCTGGAAGTCCGCGACATGGTGGCCATGGACCGCGTCTCCGCGCCGGTACTGACCACGGACGGTGGCACTGTGGTGTTCGCCAAGCGCAGCGTGGACGCCAACCTGAAGGCCTCCACCGCGCTGTTCGCGCGCAACCTGCGCACGCGTGACGCCGCTCCGCCGAAGCAGATCACCCCGGCTGGCTGGAGCGTCAATTCCGCGTCGCTGTCGGCCGATGGCCAGACCGTGTATTTCCTCAGTGCCAAGAACGGCAGCCAGCAGCTGTACGCGCAGCCGATCAACGGCGGCACCCCGCGCCAGCTGACCGACTTCCCGGTGGACGTGGACAGCTACCACGTGTCACCGCAGGACGACCGCGTGCTGTTCAGTGCCGGCGTGTTCCAGGCCTGTGCCTCGGACCTGGCATGCACCGAGAAGAAGCTGAAGGAAAAGAAGGACGCCAAGGCCAGCGGCCAGGTGTGGGATTCGCTGTTCGTGCGCCACTGGGATACCTGGAACGACGGCCGCCGCAACACCCTGTTCGTGGCACCGCTGCCGGCAGCCAAGGCCGGCGCGGTCAAGGGCGCCTCGGCGCTGAGCGCGACCATCGACGGCGATGCACCGTCCAAGCCGTTCGGTGGCAATGACGATTTCGCGTGGTCGCCGGATGGCGCCAGCGTGGTGGCCAGCATCCGCGTGGCCGGCAAGCAGGAGCCGTGGTCGACCAACTTCGACCTGTACCGCTTCGACGCTGCGGGCAAGCAGGCGCCGGTCAACCTGACCGCCTCCAATCCGGCCTGGGATGCCGGCCCGGTGTTCAGTGCCGACGGCAAGACCCTGTTCTACCGTGCGATGAAGCGCCCGGGCTTCGAGGCCGACCGCTTCGGCCTGATGGCGATGGACCTGGCCAGCGGCAAGAGCCGTGAGATCGCGCCGCAATGGGATCGCTCGGCTGGCGGCATCACCCTGTCCGCCGACGGCGCCAGCATCTACACCACCGCCGATGACCTCGGCGAGCACCCGCTGTTCCAGATCGACGTGGCCAGCGGCAAGGCCACCAAGCTGATCGGCGACGGCAGCGTGACCTCGGTCGACGTGGCCGGCACCAGCGTGGCGATCACCCGCAACAGCCTGAAGAGCAACGACCAAGTGCTGGTCGGCCTGCTGCCGGCCGCCGGCGAAGCCATCGGCGAGCTGCGCGCGCTGACCCCGGCCGCTGGCGACGTGCTCAAGGACGTCAGCTTCGGTGACTACGAACAGTTCGAGTTCAAGGGCTGGAACAACGACACCGTGCACGGCTATGTGGTCAAGCCGCACAACTACCAGGAAGGCAAGTCGTACCCGGTCGCGTTCCTGATCCACGGCGGCCCGCAGGGCAGCTTCGGCAATGGCTGGAGCTACCGCTGGAACCCGCAGACCTATGCAGGCCAGGGCTACGCCGTGGTGATGATCGACTTCCACGGTTCCACCGGCTATGGCCAGGCCTTCACCGATGCGATCAGCCAGCACTGGGGCGACCGTCCGCTGGAAGACCTGCAGAAGGGCTGGGACGCGGCGCTGAAGAAGTATTCCTTCCTCAACGGTGACAAGGCCTGTGCGCTGGGCGCCAGCTACGGCGGCTTCATGGTCAACTGGATCGCCGGCAACTGGAACGGCCCGTTCAAGTGCCTGGTCAACCATGACGGCGTGTTCGACCAGCGCATGATGGGCTACGCCACCGAAGAACTGTGGTTCACCGAGTGGGAGCAGGGCGGTACGCCGTACCAGAAGGCGGCGAACTACGAGAAGTTCAACCCGGTCAACCACGTGGCGGACTGGAAGAAGCCGATCCTGGTCATCCACGGCCAGCAGGACTTCCGTATTCCGGTCGAGCAGGGCCTGGCCGCGTTCACCGCCGCCCAGCGCCAGGGCATCGAATCGAAGTTCCTGTACTTCCCGGATGAAAACCACTGGGTGCTGAAGCCGAACAACAGCATCCTGTGGCATGACACCGTCAATGCCTGGCTGAAGCAGCACATCGGCAACTGATGACTGCAGCGCCGCCCTTCGGGGCGGCGCTTTTGTTTCGCCATCTGCTGTACCGGTGGGTGCCGACCGTTGGTCGGCACACCTTCCTGATCTGCCGCCCACAGCAGCCGGCCAGCGGCCGGCTCTACCCAGAGCGCCTGCATGCCCTCGACCGCCCTGATCCAGAACGACATCGTCGTCTTCGGTTTGATCGCCGCCACCCTCGGCGCCGTGTTCTGGACCGCCTCGCGCGAGCAGGGCCTGTGGAAACGCTTCTACACCTTCGTGCCGGCACTGCTGCTGTGCTACCTGATTCCCGGCATCTACAACACCGTCGGCCTGATCGACGGTCAGAACACCAAGCTCTACAACCCGATCGCACGCGACATCCTGCTGCCGGCAGCGTTGATCCTGCTGACCCTGGCGGTGGACATCAAAGGCATCCTGCGGCTCGGCCCGAAGCTGGTGCTGATGTACCTGGGTGCGTCCGCCAGCATCATGCTGGGTGCGGTGGTGGCTTTCCTGGTGATGCGCGCGCTGCATCCGGAAACGGTGGCCGGTGACACCTGGGCCGGCATGGCCGCACTGGCCGGCAGCTGGATCGGCGGCGGTGCCAACATGCTGGCGATGCGCGAAGTGTTCGACGTCAACGCCACCACGTTCGGCCAGTTCGCGGTGGTCGATGTCGGTGTCGGTTACGTGTGGATGGCCGCGCTGATCTTCCTGGCCGGGCGCGCAGCGAAGATCGACGCGCGCAGCGGTGCCGACACGTCGGCCATCGATGAGCTGAAGGAGCGCATCGCGCGCTTCCAGGCCGAGCATGAGCGCGTTCCCAGCCTCACCGACCTGATGCTGATCGTGGCAGTGGCCTTCGGCGGCGTGGGTCTGTCACACGCGATCGGTGCGCCGCTGGCAGCATGGTTCAAGGCCAATGTCAGCTGGGCCTCGCAGTTCAGCCTGGATGCGCCGTTCGTGTGGGTGGTGGTGCTGTCGACCACGCTGGGCCTGAGCCTGAGCTTCACCCGTGCACGCACGCTGGAAGGTGCGGGCGCCTCGCGGCTGGGTTCGCTGCTGCTGTACTTCCTGATTGCCTGCATCGGCATGCAGATGGATCTGCTGGCGCTGCTGGACCGCCCGTGGCTGTTCCTGCTCGGCCTGATCTGGATTGCCGTGCACATCGCGCTGCTGTGGTGCCTGGGCAAGCTGCTGAAGGTGCCGTTCTTCTATTTCGCGATCGGTTCGCAGTCGAACATCGGTGGCCCGGCTTCGGCGCCGGTGGTGGCTGCAGCGTTCCATCCGGCCCTGGCGCCGGTGGGCGTGTTGCTGGGCACGATGGGCTACGCCACCGGCACCTACCTGGCCTACATCGTCGGCATTACCCTGCGCGCGCTGGCAGGGCAGGGCTGATGGGGTAGTGCCGGCCGCTGGCCGGCAACCAGGTAATGCTGCACGGGTTCATGAGGTTGCCGGCCAACGGCCGGCACTACCGATGCGTTACGCCACCGGCAATCCGCGTTCGATCAACCACGCCTTCGCGTCTTCGGCGTCCTGCTCGAACCGCGCCGAGTGAAAAGAGGGGCGCCGCAAGGTCCGGCGCGTCGCCACGCGCCCGTGGCCAACCGCGCCCGCGGCTTTACGCCACCGGCAACCCGCGTTCGACCAGCCACGCTTTCGCGTCTTCGGCGTCCTCTTCAAACCACGCTTTCGTAGACCCCAGCCGATACGTATACCCCCAGGCATCCATGTCGGCCATCAACCGCGCACTGCCAACGCCAGGCAGCTGCCCGGCCAGCACGATCTGCAGGTAGCAGGTGGCATCTTCCTCGGCCACCGAGTCGGTGGCGTCGGTATGCACCTGCGCACGCCGCTCCGGCGGCAGCACGATCAGATGGCAGGCTTCGTGCAGCATCGAGTGCACGGGCGTGTCATCGCGCACGTACACGTTGCTGGCGATGATGCCGGCCTCGGGCTCGCCCCAGTAGCTGCCGGGAATCGGTTCACCGGCCGCGACGTGGTGCAGCTGCAGGCCATGCGCGGCGAGCAGGCACTGCGCATCAGCGAAGGCGATGTCGCCCACGCAGGTGATGTCCACGGCGGTTGTTGTATCGGTCATGCGGGTCAGGCAGCCCCGCCCGTGCAGGCACGGGCGGGGCAGAGCTTCAGGGTTTGTCCGGGCCTTCAGGCAGCGCCACGGAGATGTCCAGCACATCGTGCTGGCCATCCTTCACCAGGTCGACCTTCACTGCATCGACGTCGATGTTCACGTACTTCTTGATCACTTCCAGCAGCTCGCGCTGCAGCAGCGGCAGGTAATCGGGGCCGCCGCGGTTGCTGCGCTCCTGCGCGATGATGATCTGCAGGCGGTTCTTGGCGGTTTCGGCGGTGGTCTTCTTCGCTTTGAGGAAATCAAACAGGCCCATGCTTACCCTCCGAACAGCTTGCTGAAGAAGCCCTTCTTCTCGACGTTGGTGAAGCGCATCGGGCGTTCTTCGCCGAGGATGCGCGCGACGGCGTCGTCGTAGGCCTGGCCGGCTGCGGACTCGACATCCAGGATGACCGGCTCGCCCTTGTTGGAGGCGTTGAGCACGTCACCCGACTCGGGGATCACGCCAATCGCCTTCAGGCCGAGCACTTCCTCGACGTCGGCGATGCTGAGCATCTCGCCGCTTTCCACGCGCAGCGGGGTGTAGCGGGTCAGCAGCAGGAAGGCCGGCACGTCCTGGCCGGACTCGGCCTTGTGGGTCTTCGAGTCGAGCAGGCCGATGATGCGGTCCGAGTCGCGCACCGACGACACTTCCGGGTTCACCACCACCACCGCACGGTCGGCGAAGTACATCGCCAGGAAGGCGCCCTTCTCGATGCCGGCCGGGGAGTCGCAGATGATGTAGTCGAAGCCGTCGGCGGCCAGGTCCTTCAGGACCTTGCCCACGCCTTCCTGGGTCAGTGCGTCCTTGTCGCGGGTCTGCGAGGCGGCCAGCACGTACAGGTTCTCGAAGCGCTTGTCCTTGATCAGGGCCTGCTTGAGGGTCGCTTCGCCGTGCACGACGTTGACGAAGTCGTACACCACGCGGCGTTCGCAGCCCATGATCAGGTCGAGGTTGCGCAGGCCGACGTCGAAGTCGATCACCGCCACCTTCTTGCCGCGCCGTGCCAGGCCGCAGGCCAGGCTCGCGCTGGAAGTGGTCTTGCCGACGCCGCCCTTGCCGGAGGTGACTACGATGATTTCAGCCAAAGGACTTCTCCTGATGATTCTGTTTGGGTGCTGCGTCAGTCCAGCGCAGCGATCTTGATCTGGTCCTGTTCCAGCCACACCTGCACGGCCTTGCCGCGCAGGGAGTCCGGGACATCGTCCAGTACCTTGTAGTGGCCTGCAATGGCGACCAGTTCCGCATGGAAATCACGGCAGAAGATGCGTGCCGCGGTGTTGCCCTGTGCCCCTGCCAGCGCGCGGCCGCGCAGGGTGCCGTAGATGTGGATGCTGCCATCGGCGATGACCTCGGCGCCGGCGCCGACGGTGGCCATCACGGTCAGGTCGCAGTTTTCAGCGTACAGCTGCTGGCCCGAACGCACGTTGCCCAGCTGCATGCGGCCCGGCTGCGGTGCGGCGGCGTCGGCAACCTTGGCCACCGGCGTGGCCGGTGCCGGCTTCGGTTCGGCACGGGCTGCGCGACGCGGTTCCGGCGCGGGCGGCGGCGGCGGGGCCGGCTCGGCCTCGGCACGCTCGTACTGGGCGCGGAACTTGGCCAGCAGTGGCAGCCCGAGCTGCTGCGAGAGCAGGTCGACCGCGCTGGTGCCATAGGCCAGCGCCACCGGCAGCACGCCGGCACTGCGCAGGCCATCGACCAGCGCCTGCGCGGTGGCCACGTCCGGCACCTGGCTCAGGCCGCCGAAGTCGAGGATCACTGCGGCGCGGCCGAACAGTTTCGGCGCACGGGTGACGCGTTCGCGCATTTCCTGCACGAGGCGTTCGACATCAAGGGTACGGATGCGCAGGTTGGCGATGCCCACCTGGCCGATCTTCAGTTCACCGGCCTGTTCGTAATCGAAATTCACCGCCACGCTCAGGTCCCCGTCGGCCGCTGTGCCTGCGCCGGCAGATGCCGGGCACGTGTCCATGCCACATCAGGCAGCTTGCCGCCGTAGGTCTCCTGGACCCACGGGTAGCTGCACAGTTCCTTGGCCAGCATGCTGGCGCGCACGTCGACCTGCGGCATGGTGTTCTGGCCCAGCTCGCGGAAGCCGAAGCTGCCGTGGAAGAGCAGGGCGGCATCGGCGCCATGGTCGAGGAAGACTTCGCAGGTCATCTGCGGGTAGCGCAGCTCGGCAAAGCTCTGCGCGTCGGCATAGAACGCACGGCCGACGCCACCGCCACGACGGCGGCTGGCGACCACGATGCGGTCGATATAGAAGAACGGGGTGTCCAGCTGCTGCTTGAACCAGGCGAAGTTGCTGCTGTCGTGCTGGCTGTCGCTGCCGAAGCCGATCAGGAAGCCGGCCAGGTTGCCGTCGCGCTCGGCGACGCGGAAATATTCAGCGGTTTCGTAGAACAGGCGCAGGCGGGCCGCATCCAGGGGAAGGATGGCCAGGCCAGCGTTGTTGTTCAAAGCCAGGACGGAATCGAGCTCGTGCTCGCGCACGTCGCGGATGACAATCGACATTGTGACTCCGTGGGGTAACGCGGTTGGTCCGTCAAATTGGACCCTGCGCACGATTATTGCATGCCCGGGGTGGGCTGCGGCATGAACAGGGGACCTCGGATGCATGACTTCCGTGGGAGTGCGCGACGCGGGCCGGGCCCGTAGAGTGCTGGCATGTTGGGAGTCCTCAGCCATACCCGCGTCCTCCGTCTGGCCGGCCTGTTTACCTGGGTCATGGTCGGCCTGCCACTGGCGTACTCGCAATTCGAGAACCTGCACAGCCGCAGCGATATGGGCAGCTGGGCGATCCTGTTGTTCATCGCCTACCTGTCCTTCGGCGCCGCGTACTACTGGCTGACCCGCCTCCTGCGCAGTGACAGCAACAGTCACACCACCTGGCTGGACCGCGGCCTGCTGCTGCTGCTGACGGTTTCGGCGCTGGGCGTCAGTTTCCTCAGTGGTTCGGGCCTGGGCAGCATCCTGATGATGGTGGCTGCCGGCGTCATTCCGTGGATGCTGTCGGCGCGCCTGTGCGTGCTGTGGCTGCTGGTCAGCCAGCTGGCGGTGGCCCCGGTCTATTACATACTGCTGAACTTCCCGCTGTTCGAAGCCGTGATGCAATCGCTGCTGTATGGCGGCTTTTCCATGTTCATCTTCGTGACCAGCCTTGTCGCGAGACAGCAGACCCAGGCCCGCGACGAGCAGCGCAGGCTCAATTCGGAGCTGCGTGCCACTCGTGCCCTGCTGGCCGAAAGCGCCCGCGTCAACGAGCGAACCCGCATTTCGCGTGAGCTGCACGATCTTCTGGGGCATCAGCTGACCGCACTGACCCTGAACCTCGAAGTGGCCGGTCACCTGGCCGAGGGCCAGGCGCTGGACCATGTGAAGCGCTCGCATGCCTTGGCCAAGCTGCTGCTGGGCAACGTGCGTGAGGTGGTCAGCCAGCTGCGCGAGACCGGCGCCATCGATCTGGCGGCGGCGCTGCGCCCGCTGACCGAGAACGTGCCCTCGCTGGACATCCAGCTGGAGATCGAGGATCCGCTGAACGTGGAGGACCCGCAGCGGGCCCACGTGCTGCTGCGCTGTACCCAGGAGATCATCACCAACGCGGTGCGCCATGCCGGCGCCCGCCACCTGTGGATCAAGGTGTACCGTGAAGCCCCCGACCGGGTGGTGGTGGAGGCCCGCGACGACGGCGTCGGCGCGGATATGGTCAATGTGGGCAATGGCTTGCGCGGCATGCGCGAGCGCCTGCAACAATGTGGTGGCCAGCTGCAGGTCGAAACCCTTCCCGGTGAAGGCTTCCGGCTGCGGGCGACGGTGCCGGCAACGGTGCTGGTGGCCGCCCTTACCAAGGTTCCTGAAGGAGTGCGTTGATGATTCGCGTCTGCCTGGTCGACGACCAAACCCTGGTGCGGCAGGGAATCCGCTCCCTGCTGGCGCTCGACGACGGTATCGAGGTGGTGGCCGAGGCCGGCGATGGCCGGCAGGCGGTCGAGCTGATACCGCAGGTGCGCCCCGACGTGGTGCTGATGGACATGCGCATGCCGGTGATGTCCGGGCTGGAGGCGCTGCAGGTGCTGTCGCGCCAGGAGCAGCTGCCGCCGACCATCATCCTCACCACCTTCGACGACGACCAGCTGGTGCTGGCCGGGCTCAAGGCCGGAGCCAAGGGCTACCTGCTCAAGGACGTGACCCTGGCGCAGCTGGTCGGTGCCATCCGCACCGTGGCCGACGGCGGTTCGCTGGTGCAGCCGGCCGTGACCCAGCGCCTGCTGTCCGGCCTGGAGCACATGCGCAACGAGTTCGTCAGCCTGGACCGCCCGGACCCGTTGACCGACCGCGAGACCGAGATCCTGCGCCTGATGGCCAGTGGCTTCTCCAACAAGGAGATCGCCAACTCGCTGGGTGTGGCCGAAGGCACCATCAAGAACCACGTGTCCAACATCCTGTCCAAGCTGGGCGTGCGCGACCGTACGCGCGCCGTACTGAAGGCGTTCGAACTCCAGCTGGTCTGAGGAAAACCTTTTCAGGACAATGACTTGAGGTCCAGTCATGGCCCTCGGGTGGGGTTGCCCCCTACTTCACGGGTATCGGTATGCGGTACCCTTCGAATTCTTTGCCCATACAAATACGCAGCCGGCAGGGAAACCGGTGCGCCAATCCCGATAAACAATGCCCGCGAAGCCTGCTAGGATTGGCGCTTCGCTTCAATCAACCCGGCCGTGGGATCGGCCCCGGAGACTCTCTGAATGACCCGTATTATCGAGTTCCTGATCGCCTTGGGGATCGTGGCTGGCCTGTTCGTCATCATTGGCGTATGTCTGCCGGGCGAGCGTCACATCACCGAAAGCATCGAGACCAACCGCAAGATGACGATCGTGTACGACACGGTCAGCAGCCTGCGCCGCTTCAAGGACTGGAACCCGCTGGTACTGCGCGATCCCGCCGTTGAACTGAAGCTGTCCGGCCCGGCCTCCGGCGTCGGTGCCACTCTCGACTTCACCTCCAAGGACCTGGGCACCGGCTCCTGGAAGATCACCGAAGCCGAAGAGAACAAGCGTGTTGCGATCGCCATCGATGACGCCACCAAGGGTCACGACAAGATCACCACCTTCACGCTGGAGCCGACCGGCAAGGGTGGCCGCAACGTCAAGATCACCCAGGACTACTCGGTGAAGTACGGCTTCGACCTGTTCGGCCGTTATGCCGGCCTGTATGTCAGCCGCCAGATCGGCGACGACATCAAGATGGGTCTGTCGCGTATGGCCAACATGCTGGCCAGCGTCCCGAACGTGGACTACCGCACCCCGGAAGCCCCGCTGACCGATCTGGCCATCGTCAATGTGCCGGCTGAAGACCTGCTGGTCGTCAACGCCGGTAACGTGGACCGCGGTCAGGACACGATCACCAAGTCCATCAAGGACAACCAGGAGTGGATCAAGCGCGTGATGGAGGCCAATGGCCTTGAAGCCGCCGGTCCGTTCCGCATCATCACCACCGATTTCGGTCAGGAGAAGTACGCCTTCGACATCGCCCAGCCGGTGAAGAAGAAGGGTGCTGAAGGTGCCACCGCTGAAGAACTGACCGTCAAGATCGACGGCGGCGCTCCGGTCAAGTACGTGCACGTGGCCCCGCACCGTTCGGCGCATGCCGCCTACACCGGCCACATGGCGGGTCTGGACGTGGCCCGCAACGGCCTGCGTGCCTGGGCTGTGACCAACGGTTCGGAAGTGGTCGATCGCCCGTACGAAACCTGGAAGGACGGTCTGGACAAGTCGTTCACCCCGGAAGCGACCTACGACATCTACTGGGCCGTCAAGTAAGCCTCGGCTGACCCATGTAGTGTTGGACACGAAAACGCGCCGCTCATTGCGGCGCGTTTTTTTTTCATCTGGCGCCCGGCAAGGGCGCTGCGCAAGGAGCCCACATGTTCAATCTCGAACGTCGCGCACGTAAGCCATCACTGCTGGCCTGCCTGGGGGCGCTGCTGGCCGCCGCCTCTATCGGCCTGTCGGCCTATGCCTCGCACGGTGTGGCCGACCCGCTGGCGCAGCAGCATCTGAACATGGCGGCGCTCTATGCGTTCGCGCATGGCGCGGTACTGGTGGCGCTCGGGCCGCGCGCGCAGGGCGCGATCGCGCACCTGGCGTTGTACGTGCTGCTGCTGGGCGTGCTGCTGTTTTCCGGCAGCCTGGTGGGCGGTGCGTTGTGGCAGTGGCCGACGCGGATGGCACCGATCGGTGGCACCAGCATGATGGCCGGATGGGTGCTGCTGGCGATCAATGCGTTGAGGCGGTGACGGTCGCAGGGCTGTCGCTTCGATCCATGCCGATGCGATCCTAAGGGTTCATGGGCGTTACTTTTCTTTTCGCGCGAAAAGAAAAGTAACCAAAAGAAACGCGCCGCCGGCCGCGAGCCGATGCTGCGCATCGGTACCCTGTGCTCCTCGGTCCGTCGAGGAACGGTGCGGAGAGTAGCCGAGCATGGCTCGGCTCTACAGGATCGCAAGCACCTCTTCGCCCTCGTCGGACCTGCGGTGCTCGGCTCGCTTGAAGGCGGACCCAACAGCCGCGCGCTGATCCGTTATAGAGGCTTCGAGCGAAGCGACCCGCTTTTGTCTTTGCTCTCTTGTTCCATTCCGTGGCGGACGCACACGGAAACTGTCAGAGGCCGGGCGGGTGGGCTGGGCTGGGGTATCCGCGCCATGGATGGCGCGGCTAAGCCTCCAGGGACGGATTCACGGCGTCCCCTGCCCAGCCTACCCGCCCGGACAGCTCCATGAAGTTCGCCGTGCAGCCGCCACGAGGGGCTCAGCCGTTGGCCGGTTTCCAGCACCAGTGCCAGGGTTCGTAGACGATGCCGTGCGGGTTGTCGCGCGGGTAGCTCAGCTGGAAGCCATGCCCACCGGCATTCGCCTGCAGCCACGCAAACGCGTCGGTGGCTTCGAACGATTCTTCAGCCGGGGCATCGCCCGGTGTGCCGATGTCCAGCGCGTGGCCGCTGTGGTGTTCGCTGAAACCCGGGGCGGCATTGACCTTCAGGATCTCCGCCACGCTCAAGCCGCGCGCCAGCTTCCGTTCGAAGATGCCCAACTGGTAGGCATGGCTGCGGAAGCCGGAGATGGCGTCCAGCGCAATGCCATCCTGTGCCGCATGCAGTCGCATCCGTCGCCAGCCCTGCGCGGCGCCACGGCGCAGCCATAGCGGGCGGGCGAAGCGATCGCGGCCGGCAAAATGCAGCAGGCAGGGTTCGGGTTCCAGCGGCAGGCCGCTGTCGTCGGCGTAGCGCTGCGGGTCCAGGCCAAGCTGCTGCAGGCGCTGCTGCAACCCGGCCAGCGGCAGCCACTGATCTTCCAGTCCGGCGCCGAAGGGCCGTGCAGCCGCGGTGTCCAGCAGCGCCAGTGCATCCTCAACCCCGGGCTCGCGCGGCAGGCGCGGCACCATCGAATGCACGCCGTGCGGCAGTACCGCCGCCAGATAGCGGCCATCACGCTTGCGCCGCAGCACCCACTGCGCCTGCGACAGCAGGCGTGCATCCAGGTTGCTGCGTGCGCGCAACAGGTGGGCGGGCCACAGCTCGATGGCCTCGGTGTTGATCAGCAGGGGCGGGCGTCGTTGCATCGCCTCAGCTTACTGCCGTGGTGCCGACGCGGCCACCTTGCGCAGCGCATCGAGCAGCGCCTGCGGCCGGTCCACGCTGAGCAGCAGCGTGCTGCCATCACTGACCGGCAGGGCGAGGACACGCGCACGGTCGGTGACCAGGGCGAAGCCCTTGCCGCCTCCCTGCAGGCGGAAGTGGCCCGAGTAGAAGCCCGGCATTGAATAGCCATTGGTTTTGACACGGATGCCATAGCGGCGGTCACGCTGCAGGTCGACCACCTCGGCCTGGTCCAGCCGCAGCTGCGCCACCGGCACGCGCCGCCGGTACATCGTCGAGCGCACGTCCAGCACGTTGCCGGCCAGCTCCACCCGGCGGCGGAAGAATGCGGCCCCCAGCCCGACAGCGAGTACAGCGATGACGATCAGGCTCCATGCCGCACTGCCGCCCATCCGGAACCAGGGCGGCGACAGCGTTACTTCGATCCAGGGTGCGTTCGCCGGTGCCTTGTACAGCTGCGCATACAGGCAGGCCACGAAGGCAGCCAGCAGCGGCAGCACGATCCACAGCACGCGCAGCGGCGAACTCTCGGCCACGTCAAAGGGTTTCGGGTCACTGCCGCCCATGGTTCAGGCCTCCTTCTTGAACACCAGCATCGCCGGGCGCATCGGCGCCGGGATGATGATGTTGACCAGCTCCCAGCCCAGCTGGCCCTGCCGGCTCAGCTCGGCCTGGACATCCTCGGCCTTGAGTACGCCCATCATGGAGGTCTTGACCTCGATCGTCTGGTAGCTCCAGCGCTTGCTCATTCCTTGTCCTCCGGCGATGCCTTGGGTTTGGGCAGGCGTCCTGCCTTGCGCAGCGCGTCGCGCAGCACGTATTCGATCTGAGCGTTGAGGCTGCGCAGTTCGTCATCAGCCCAGCGCTGCGCCGCAGCCAGGACGTCGGCGTTGATGCGCAGCGGGTAGGCTTTCTTCTCACTCATGGGGGCTCCTGGCGGGGCGGTGGGGCGCCCCGTTGCGAGTGTGGCTCAATACAGCGAGCCTGCATTGACGATCGGCTGGGTGCCGCGGTCCGAGCACAGCACGGTCAGCAGGTTGCTGACCATGTGCGCCTTGCGTTCCTCGTCCAGCTGCACCACGCCGTTCTTCTGCAGTTCGGCCAGGGCCATCTCGACCATGCCGACCGCACCGGCAACGATGCGCGTGCGTGCGGCGATCACCGCGTTGGCCTGCTGCCGCTGCAGCATCGCCTGGGCGATTTCGGCGGCGTAGGCGAGGTGGCTGATGCGTGCGTCGATGACCTGCACGCCGGCGTCGGCCAGGCGCTCGGCCAGTTCGTTCTTCAGGTGCTGGGAAATCTCGCTGGCATGACTGCGCAGTGCCAGCTGGCCATCCTCATGCTGGTCGTAGGGGTAGCTGGTGGCCATCGCGCGCAGTGCCGATTCGGACTGGATGTGCACGAAGCTCTCGTAGTCGTCCACGTTGTAGACCGCCTCGGAGGCATCGACCACCTGCCAGACGATGACCGCCGCGATCTCGATCGGGCTGCCGTCCAGCTCGTTGACCTTCAGCTTGCCGCTCTCGAAGTTGCGCACGCGCTGGCTGACCCGGCGCTTGGCATAGAAGGGGTTGTTCCAGCGCAGGCCGTTGTCCTTCACGGTGCCCACGTATTTGCCGAACAGGCTCAGCACCGCCGCCTGGTTGGGCTGGACCGTGTACAGGCCGGCCAGGGCGAAGATCGCCAGCGCCGCCATCAGGATGCCTGCCAACATCAGCAGCAGGTTGGGGGAACCGGTGCTGGCCTTGGCTGCTACCCCCAGTACGAACAGGGCGCCGCCGGCGAGGGCGACAAGCAGGGCGCCGGCCAGCGTGCCGAGGCCGTTGAGCGAAGACAGCGACTTCTCTTTCATGGCGGTACGTCCTTGAGGGTTCGGAATGAAGATATCAAAGTGATATCACTTGTCGACTACCGTTCGTCGGATGCCGTGGCCGGGACGGTCGGCCAGCTAGAATGCCCACCCGCCTTCACATCGCTGCTGGAACCGCCATGGCCAAGCTTGGAACTCCGTTGTCCCCCTCCGCCACCCGCGTGCTGCTGCTGGGTTCGGGCGAACTCGGCAAGGAGGTGGCCATCGAGCTGCAGCGGCTGGGCGTGGAAGTGATCGCCGCCGACCGCTATGCCGATGCCCCGGCCATGCAGGTCGCGCACCGCTCGCACGTGATCGACATGCTCGATGCGATGGCCCTGCGTGCCCTGATCGCCCAGGAGCAGCCGCACCTGGTGGTGCCGGAGATCGAGGCCATTCACACCGAAACCCTGGTCCAGCTGGAACAGGAGCAGGGCCTGCGGGTGATCCCGACCGCGCGCGCCGCGCGCCTGACCATGGACCGCGAAGGCATCCGCCGCCTGGCCGCCGAAACCCTGGGCCTGCCGACCTCGCCGTACCGCTTCGTTGATACCGAGGCCGAATACCGCGCCGCTGTGGCCGCCATCGGCCTGCCGTGCGTGGTCAAGCCGGTGATGTCGTCCTCGGGCAAGGGCCAGAGCACGCTGCGCAGCGAGGCGGACATCGCCCCGGCGTGGGAGTACGCACAGACCGGTGGCCGCGCCGGTGCCGGTCGCTGCATCGTCGAGGGCTTCATCGACTTCGACTACGAGATCACCCTGCTGACCGTGCGCCATGCCGGTGGCACCTCGTTCTGCGCGCCGATCGGCCATCTGCAGAAGGACGGCGATTACCGCGAAAGCTGGCAGCCGCAGCCGATGTCGAGCGCGGCACTGGCGCGTGCCGAAGAGATCTCGCGTGCGATCACCGATGACCTCGGTGGCTGGGGCCTGTTCGGCGTCGAGCTGTTCGTGAAGGGCGACGAGGTGTGGTTCAGCGAAGTGTCGCCGCGCCCGCACGACACCGGCCTGGTGACGCTTGTTTCGCAGGAACTGAGCGAGTTCGCGCTGCACGCGCGCGCCATCCTCGGCCTGCCGATCCCGGTGATCCGCCAGAGCGGCCCGTCGGCCTCGTGCGCGCTGCTGGCGCATGGCGAGGGCGTGCCGTACTTCAACAACGTCGCCGCCGCACTGCAGGTGCCGGACACCGCCGTGCGCCTGTTCGGCAAGCCGAGCGTGCACGGCCATCGCCGCGTGGGCGTGACCCTGGCGCGCGCGGAAACCATCGACGAAGCGCGCGCCATCGCGCGTGATGCCGCCGACGCCATCGGCGTCGAACTGCGCCCGTAAAGCAAAAAGGGGACGGAGGGGATTAAGTCGTTTGTGGCACAAACGACTTAATCCCCTCCGTCCCCTTTTTATTATTTCACATCCACCCACACCAGGTGGTGGTCGCTGCCGTCGGCGATCTTCGCTTCCGGGCTTTCATTGGCCGGCCAGAACACGCCGCTGCCGATGTACTCGAAACCGGTCGAGGGCAGCACGTAGTCCAGGCGCATGGTGCCGGACTTCGGGCCGAAATCGCCGGTGGCATGGAACGGTGCGCCCTTGCGCTCGATGCCCTTGGCCGCATAGGCCAGGCTGGTCTGCTCGCCGCCGACGCTGCGCGGGGTGGGGTAGCGCAGCACGCGGGCGTTCTCGATCAGTTCGACGATCGCCTCATGGCGGCCATCGCCGTCGACCGGGTCGTTGTTGAGGTCGCCGAGGATCACGAAGCGCGCGTCCTGCGCCAGGCCGCCGCACTGGCCCTTGTCGTCGCACAGCCACGGCTTGTCACCCTTGGACAGGTATTCCTGCCACAGGCGTAGTTCGTCGTGGTTGCGCGCGGCGTTGCGCTTTTCCGGGCCGTCGAACACCGGCGGGGTCGGGTGCGAGACCAGCGCGTGCACCACGCCGGCCGGGGTCTTCACCGGCACGTCCCAGTGCGACTTCGACGACAGCCGCAGCTGCGACCACACGTGGTCGTTGTAGAAGCTCTTGCCGGTGCGCGGGTCGACCGGACGGATCGCGCCCGGCATCGCGCTCCACTTCAGCAGCTGGAAGCTGCGCACCTTGGCTTCATCGATCGGGTAGCGCGACAGCACCAGCATGCCGTACTGGCCCGGGTGCAGGCCGTAGCCCCAGGCATCGTTGCCGCGGCTGCGGCCTTCGCCGCCGACCACGCCGTTGTTGTCCAGGTCCAGGCCGCTGGGCACGCCGGTGTTGACCGGGGCCAGGTAGCGGTAGGCGAAGTGCAGCGGCTTGCCGCCGCCGGGCTGGGCCACTTCCAGGTAGCGTTTCTGGAACAGGTCGGCGGCGCGGTGGGCGTCGTCGAAATCGAATTCGTTCAGCAGCACCAGGTCCGGGCGCGCCTGCTGCAGCACCGCGGCGATCTTGCGCGCGTGCTCGCTGTCGCCTTCCAGTTCCTTGATCAGGCCACCGGTCTCATCGGAGTACAGCGAGGTGTTGTAGGTGGCCAGGCGCAGCGCAGCGGACGGCTTTTCGGTCATCGCAGGGGAAGTGGCGAAGGCGGGGGCGGTGGCGCCGCAGAGCAGGGCCAGGGCGAGGATCTGGGGTCGGAGGTTCATGCGCCGTATTGTGCACCCGGCCCGGTGTCAGTGGTTTGTCAGCGTCCGTCCAGTTCGTCGTCGAAATCGTGCCAGCGGCGGCCGTCGTAGGCTTCCAGCGGTCGATAGCGCCGTTTGTAGTCCATCTTCTGATGCCCGCGGATCCAGTAGCCCAGGTATACGTGCGGCAGGCCCTCGCGGCGGGCCCATTCGATCTGCTGCAGGATCGCGAAGGTGCCCAGCCCACGCGCGGCATGGTCCGGGTCGAAGAAGGTGTAGACCGCCGACAGGCCATGCTCGGTGACGTCGGTCACCGCCACCCCCAGCAGCTGGCTGGGCTGGCCATCGTGGCCGGGCAGGCGCATCTCCATGAAGCGGGTGTGTGACCAGCTGCCGATCAGGAACTGCTCGAACTCGTGCGGGCCGTGGTCATCCATGCCGCCGTTGGCATGGCGGTGGGTCAGGTAGCGGTGATACAGCGCGAACAGGTCGTCGCGGGCGGTGGCGGCGGTGATCCGCACCTCCAGGTCTTCATTGCGGGCGGCACAGCGGCGCTGGCTGCGGTCCGGGGCGAAGCGCGCCACCGGGATGCGCACCGCCACGCAGGCCTGGCAGTGCGCGCAATGCGGCCGGTAGACCAGGTCGCCGCTGCGGCGGAAGCCCCAGCTCAGTGCCAGCGGGTACAGGCCGCCAAGGCGGCGATCGTGCGGGTCCAGCACCAGGTCGCGCGCCACCCGGTCCGACCAGTACCCGCAGGGGTGCTCGCCGGTCTGGAAAAGCCGCAGTTCGTCGTCTCTGTCGCCGTGTATCGCCATGGGCACAGCATAGCCCCAGCCTGTCGCAGTGGCGGCGACTGTCCGCCGGATGAATGGAACCGGCAGCGGCGTCAACCGATGACGCGCCTCGGGCGTTGTTGTCTCCCGAGGGTGAAGTGATCACCCCGACGCAATCCCCATCCCCAGGAGTGACCCCATGATCCGTACCCCCCTGCTGCTGGCCCTGCTGCTCGGCACTTCCGCCACCGGTATCGCGCTGGCCGCCGATGCCCCGACTGCGCCGGCGCAGCGCCCGGCCAAGCTGGACACCAACGGCGACGGCGTCATCGACCGCAGCGAAGCCGCTGCCAACCCGCGCCTGGCCGCGAAGTTCGACGAGCTGGACAAGAACAAGGACGGCAAGCTCTCGCGCGATGAGCTGCCGCGCTGGCAGCATGGTCGCCGTGGTGGCCACGGCGGTGAGCGCTGGGCCAAGCTGGACGTCAACAAGGACGGCCGCATCAGCCGCGAGGAAGCCAAGGCCGATCCGCGCCTGGCCGCGCGCTTCGACGAGCTCGACCTCAACAAGGACGGTTACCTGGACAAGGCCGACCGCGAGCTGCGCATGAAGCAGCGTCGTGATGCCTGGTTCGCTGCCGCCGACACCAACAAGGATGGCCAGCTGAGCAAGGCCGAGTTCGATGCCGCCAAGGGCCCGATGCATGGTGGCCCGCGCCACGGCGGTCCGCGCGATGGCGCGGCGCCGAAGCCGCAGCGCTGAGGTTCAACGCAGTGAATGACGACAACGCCGGCGCACTGCCGGCGTTGTCCGTTACAGGCGGCCGCTGCGCATCAGTGAGTACACCACCAGCGCGATGACCATCAGGTTCATCGCGATGATGCCGGTGCGGCCGTACATCGATTCGAACTTCCAGTTGATGCCGGTGCGTCCGCGGCGGGCCGAATCGCGCGCGATCATCGGTGCCATCACCCGCTGCAGCGGCACCAGGCACTGGTAGTTGACCACGCCCAGGCCTACCGCCAGCACCGTCAGCTGCGTCCAGACCGGCGCCTGCAGCATCACAGCCAGCAGGATCGCCAGGCACCAGAACATGCCGGTGATGATGTTGAAGTAGAGGAAGCGGCGCACGTCGGCGCGCTCGGATGCCGTTTCGGTGTACGACATCAGGAAGCGTCCGCCCAGATAGCTGCCGATCGCTCCACCGACCACGCCGCCGATCACCGCCCCCCAGCTTTCGGCCGGCAGCACGTGCAGCTGGCCCAGCGTGGCAGTCAGCGAGCCCATCGCGGTGCCGCCCGCAGCGCTGGCACCGCCGAGGCCAAGCTTGCTGCCGCCGATGCCGACACCGGTGCCGAGCACCACCGCAGCACTGGCCGTGCCGGGCGCAGCCACCAGTACCATCGAAACCACCGCCGTAGCGAACGCGGCACTGGGTGCGCTGCTGCGCGCGAACTCGCCGAAGCGTTGCAGCAGGCCGTCGCGCACCAGAGCGCGGGCACGCGACAGGCGCTTGCGTACGGCGGCGTCACTGAGCCCAAGCAGGTCGGCCACCTGCTGCGAGCGCTGGCCTTCGCGGTAGTACAGCAACAGTACTTCGCGGCTGTCGGCCGGCAACGCGGAAATGATGTCCTCGGCGGCGATCTCTTCTTCCACCCGTTGCAGCCGGTCGGCCGCGCCCGGGGCCGGGTCGGCGGCCATGCCCATCGCCACCTCGGCGGCCTCGCCGGTCAGCGGCCGGCCGCGCTGCGCGCGCAGCCAGTCGCGGGCCAGGTTGCGGGTGATCTGCCGCAGCCAGGGCAGGAAACTGGTCGAGCTGCGCAGCTGGTGCAGCTGCTGCCAGCCCTTCACGAAGGCCTCCTGGGCGATGTCCTCGCTGGCCTGACGATCGCGGGTGATGGCCAGCGCGATGGCGGTAACCGTGTTCTGGCAGGCCAACACGATGCGGCCATAGGCGTGCTGGCAACCGCTGGCAGCGGCAGGCAGTTCGCGTTCCAGGGTCTGGTCGATCGATGCGGCGAACGTCGTCATGGCGGCGGCTCTCCTGCTGGGATTGTGTCCCAAGACGGAGCCGCGCGCCGAATGTGACCGGCCTTCTGCACGGTAGTGCCGGCCGCTGGCCGGCAACCTCATGACAATAAAGGGGACGGAGGGGATTAAGTCGTTTGTGCCACAAACGACTTAATCCCCTCCGTCCCCTTTTTCGGCTGCCGGCCGGCGGCCGGCACTACCCGTGCGTCACTTCGAGGGCTGGATGCGAACCCGGATTTCTTCCTCTTCCGGTGCGGCCTGCGAAGCCGGTTGCGCCTGCTGCGGCTGGGTCTGCGGGGCAGGGGCCGGTGCGACCGGCGCCGGGGCGCCACGATGGCGCAGGCCGATCACCAGCGCCACGCCGGCGATCACCACCAGCAGGCCGATGCGGATGCGCCAGGCCCAGCCGCGGCCGCCGCCGGTCGTCTCTGCGGTGTCGCGGAAGGCGAATTCGGCGGTCGGATGGTCGCGGCGGGTGGTGTCGAGCAGCCGCGCCTCGCGCAGGATTTCACGCGCGCGCGGCTGGTCGTCGGCGCGCACGATCCACACCGCTGGGTAGGCGTTGGCGTTGCCCAGGTCGGTATAGCTGAACTGGCCGCGGCGACGGGTCTTGTACGAGCGCCCATTGGTCACCTTGACGTCGATGCCATGCCCGCGCAGGAGCTCGGCGACGCCTTCAACGGTTTCCACACGCTGGCTGCTGAAGATCTGGCGCATCGGATCAGTCCTTGGCCGGCACGGCGGCGGCCGCGGCCTGGTCGGGAACCACGCGGATCAGGCCTTCCTGCGCGGTGCTGGCCACCAGTACGCCATTGCGGGTGAAGAACTGGCCGCGGGCCAGGCCGCGCGAATCCTGCGCGCTGGGGCTGTCCAGCGAGTACAGCAGCCAGTCGTCGGCACGGAACGGGCGGTGGAACCAGATCGCGTGGTCGAGCGAGGCCATCTGCACGTGCGGGTGGTAGTAGCTGATGCCGTGCGGGAACGTGGCGGTGCCCAGCAGGTGGAAGTCGGAGGCGTAGGCCAGCAGCGCCTGGTGCAGCTCCGGGGCATCGCCGACCGGCTCGCTCAGGCGCAGCCACACCTGGTGGTAGGGCGGGCGCTTGGGCGGGTTGAGTTCGTCACGCGGGTAGACGTGGCGGAACTCGAACGGGCCGCCGCGTGACAGCCAGCGCTGCACCTTGATTGGCAGCCGCTCCAGCACTTCGGCCGGCAGCGGACGGTTCGGTTCGATGTCTTCCGGCTGCGGCACTTCGGGCATCTTGTGCTGGTGCTCGGCGCCGGTCTCGGCCTGCTGGAACGAGGCCGCGCAGAAGAAGATCACCTTGCCGTGCTGGATCGCAGTGACGCGGCGCACCGAGAAACTGCCGCCGTCGCGGGTACGGTCCACGTCGTAGACGATGGGGTGGTCGATGTTGCCGGCGCGCAGGAAGTAGGCGTGCAGCGAGTGCACGTGGCGCCCGTTGTCGACTGTGGCCTGCGCCGCAGCCAGCGCCTGGCCCAGCACCTGGCCGCCGAACACGTACTTGGTGCCGATGTCGCGGCTCTGCCCGCGGAACAGGTTGTCCTCCAGCCGCTCCAGGGTGAGCAGGTCGATCAGCTCGGAGACGACGGGTTCGGGCGTGTCGTTCAAGGGGGCGGCCACAGCAATGAAGAGGCCCCGATTATACCGTTGCAGGCCAGTCCATCATTGGTAGTGCCGGCCGCTGGCCGGCAACCTCATGATCCTCCTGGGGCACCTGCGGTTGCCGGCCAG
>NZ_JAXAXM020000034.1:0-1503 GCF_047500745.2 Stenotrophomonas sp. FR024 | reverse complement strand
GGGGGGGGGCCCCCCCCGCGCCCGGCACTATCGGTTACTTGCCCAGCCGGGCGACCAGCGCCTGCAGGGCATTCTGCGCATCCGGGGCGAACCAGGCCTCGACGAAGCGGTCGAGCTGGATCAGGTCCGGGTGCAGGGCTTCGTGCAGGTCGGCACGGGCAATGGCGCGGGTCAGCAGCATCGGCTGGCGCGGCTGCTTGAGCAGGTTCTGCAGCCAGGCGATGGCGCGCGCCACCACCAGGTCGCCTTCGGCCAGTTCATCGACCAGGCCGATCTGCAGCGCCTGTTCGGCCGGCACCAGCGAACCGGTGGTCAGCAGGACGCCGGCGCGGTGCACGCCCACCGCACGGCGCAGCAGGCGCTGGATGCCCTCCGGCGCGATCAGGCCCACCTGCACTTCGTTCAGGCCGATGGCATACGGCCGCGACGGATCGGCGCTGCGCGCCATCACCCGGTAGTCGCAGCACAGGGCCAGCACGCAGCCGCCCGCCGGTGCGTGGCCGGTGATCGCCGCGACCACCGGGATGCGGCTCTCGGCCAGCGTGCGCACGGCGCCAAAGAAGGCGTTCCAGGTGTCCAACAACTTGTGCTTGTCATCACCATGCGAGAGCAGGTGCGGCACGTCCATACCGCCGGTGAAGATGCGCTCGCTGCCCGACAGCACGATGCCGTGCGCGTCTTCGGCCATGGCCAGCTCGATGGCATGGATCAACTGCCGGCACAGTTCGGTGTCCAGTGCGTTGACCGGCGGCCGCGCCAGGCGCAGTTCGCGGATGGGGCCATGGTTGATCACCTCGATGAGCGTCGTCATGCTGCGGTCTCGTTGCGAAGAAGGAACCTGGGCGATGATAACCAAACCATTCGTTGGCGTACTGTTGGTTCTGTGTGCGGCCGCAGCATCGGTCTCGGCGGCGGAACCGGACTGCGTCACGGTGGAGCAGGGCTGGGCGCGGCTGCCACCGAATCCGGCGATGCCGATGACCGCCGGCTACGGCGTGATCCACAACGGCTGCAGCAAGGCGGTGGCGATCACCGGCGCGACCAGCAGTGGCTTCGGCGATGTGTCGCTGCACGAGACCACGATCGTCGATGGGGTCAGCCGCATGCGCGCGATCGAGCGTCTGCCGCTGGCGCCGGGCGCGCGCGCCGAGCTCAAGCCCGGTGGCCTGCACCTGATGCTGATGCAGGGCAAGGGCGCGTTGAAGGAAGGGCAGGCGCTGCCGTTGCGGCTGCAGCTGGAAGGCGGTGGCGAAGCGAGCGCGACGTTGGTGGTGCGCAAGGCCGCGCCGTAAGCGCGCGGGGAAACGGCACGCTGCTGCTGAAGCAAGGAGTTGGGATGGCCGTCGTAGCGTCGAGCTTGCTCGACGGCCCCGGCCAGCAGCAGTCGAGCAAGCTCGACTCTACGGATGAAGCGACGATTGGATGGCTGCCGTAGCGTCGAGGACGCTCGGCGCGAACGGAATATCCGGTAGTGCCGGCCGCTGGCCGGCATTTCGCGTCCTG
>NZ_JAXAXM020000033.1:0-22512 GCF_047500745.2 Stenotrophomonas sp. FR024 | reverse complement strand
TCATCCTTCCTGCAGGCGCCTTCACAAGATACCTGCGCATACTTTCAAAGATCCGGGGAAGTGGCCTCAGCGCCGTTCCCGTGTGCTGCGAAGTTTCCTTCGTAGCGAGCCGCCCATTATAGCCGGCTTTTCCGCTTCGTCAACACCTTTTTTCAAGGCCGTCTCACCGGGGTGGACGTTGTTGCCGATGCCGCTTCGTCGTTGGACCCGAGGGTCTTTCGTCGTTGCGAGCCGCCTATTATGCCGGACTTTTCGAGTCCGTCAACACCTTCGTTCGATCATCTCGTTCGGCGGTGGCGGCGTTGCTGTCTGCGTGCCGTTTCCGAAGAAGCGGTGCGCTGCAGCAAGGGAGCGAATTCTAGAGATCCTGCAGATTTCGTCAAGCATTTTTTTGCAGGGTGATGACAGAACCAAGGCAACGTCACGCATGACATACGCTCGAAGATAACTGTGGCGTTGACCGCGCGTTGCGCGGTCAACGCCACAAGGGCTATCAATGCACGGATGCACAGTGGAGAGACGGCAATGAACATGCAGGTGCGGCAAGCGTGGTGGCGCGACCTTTCAGTACCGGCCCTCGTTGCCGGCTTCATTACTGTGCTGGTCGGCTTCGCCAGTTCGGCCGTCATCGTGTTCCAGGCTGCACAAGCTGTCGGTGCCAACCAGGCGCAGATCGCTTCATGGATGTGGGCACTGGGACTGGGCATGGGTGTCACCTGCATCGGGCTGTCACTGCGCTATCGGGTACCGGTGGTGACCGCATGGTCGACACCGGGCGCGGCGATGCTGGTGGTCGGTGCCGGCGGCGCATCTCTTTCCGAGGCCACCGGTGCATTCCTGCTCGCTGCGGTTCTGGGCATGCTGGCTGGCTTCTCCGGCATCTTCGCCCGGTTGATGCAACGGGTACCGATGGCGCTGGCCGCCGGCATGCTGGCCGGGGTGCTGCTGCGCTTCGGTCTGGACGTGTTCGTGGCCATGAACACCCAGATGGTACTGGCGCTGGCCATGTTCGCCACGTGGCTGGCCGGACGCCGCCTGTTCCCGCGCTATGCGGTCATCGCCACCCTGCTGGTCGGCATCGCGGTTGCGGCCAGCCGTGGCCTGCTGCACGCACAGCAGGTGCAGCTGCAACTGGCGGTACCGCAATGGGTGACCCCATCCCTGTCCTGGACCGCGGTGGCCGGCATCGGCCTGCCCCTGTTCGTGGTCACCATGGCCTCGCAGAACATTCCGGGCGTGGCGGTGATGCGGGCATCCGGCTACGACGCCCCGGTGTCGCCGCTGATCGGCTGGATCGGTGTGGTCAATACACTACTGGCGCCGTTCGGTGCGTACGCGCTGAACCTGGCGGCAATCACCGCCGCGATCTGCATGGGCCGTGATGCACATGAAGACCCGGCACGACGCTATACCGCCGCCATGGCGGCAGGTGCCTTCTACATCGTCATCGGACTGTTCGGTGCCACCGTGGCCGCACTGTTCGCTGCCTTCCCCAAGGAGCTGGTGGCCTGCGTGGCCGGTATCGCGCTGTTCGGCACCATCGCCAACAGCCTGGCCAGTGCGCTGGCGGTAGAGCGGGACCGCGAGGCGGCACTGGTCACCTTCCTGGTCACCGCCTCGGGCGTCTCACTGGCCGGCATCGGCTCGGCGTTCTGGGGCCTGGTGGCCGGTGCGCTGTGCCTGCTGGTGCTGCGGCCCCGTCAGGGACGCTGACCTGCCCTACCCCGCCAATGCGGCGCCGACGGTGCTCAGCACCACCGCGATGACGATGGCGATCAGTGTGGCGACCACGCTGGTGCCGCCGCGCGCGGTCAGCTCGCTGCGCAGCCGTGCGTCATCGCCGCCGGTGACGGCACGGGCCTGGGCGATCAGTCGCTGGCAGTGTGCCAGGTACCAGCTGTTGCCGAAGATGCCGGTGGTGATGCTGAGCGCGAAGGTGATGACCAGTGACAGGCCATCCGGCACATCCAGCAAGGTCTCCACCACACTGATCAGCAGCAGCAGGCCAGCCCACATCGCCGCCAGGCGGTACATCCTGCGGTACATCATCCAGATCAGGCCGAGCAGGAATGCCGGCCAGTGCCAGGTGCCGCTGCCCGTGGCGATGCCCTGATCCAGCCGCCAGCGCTGGCGATAGATCGGGAAGTTGCCACCGACCACGCTGGCGTACAAGGCCATCTCGCCCTCCAGCCCGGCAGCCGCAGCCACATCCGGTGCAGCGACCGGCGCACGATAGGGGTCGGACGGATCGCCGACGCTCGGCGCAATGCCCTCAGCCGCAGGCGCTGCGTCGATATCCAGGACCGGAGCCACCTCGACCTGCGTTGAGGCCTGATCCAGCTCCGCCAACGGCCGCCACGAGGGCATGCCCTCGCACCAGAGCAGCGTTCGCGCCGTGACCGTCCCTTCCCGCTGCAGCTGGCGAAGACCGGCCAGATCCACCGGCCCACTGCTCTGCCTGCCATTGGCGTACCACCATTGTGCTTCCTGCATGTTTTCCGTCCTTGCTACTGCATCGACAAACTGAAACCGCTGCCAGCGCCTACAGCGCGGTACTGGCCAGGGTCTGCACCAGTTGATGGCGCTCACCCGGCGCAAGCGTAATCTGCTCCGGGCCTGCGTTGGCCACTTCCAGGCAAACGTAATCGTGCCAGCCATCGCCGACATCGGCCATTTTCGCTGCCGCCTCCGCACCGGGATTCCAGGCCACCAGCGTCTGGCTGCCTTCGCTGCGGATCTCGATCCGCCGCTGCAGTACGGGATCACGCAGCACGTAATGGCCGCCGGCACCGGTATAGATGCGATCGCTGCGACCGGGGTCACGCGGATCGCGCAATGACCACGGTCCCTGTTGCAGGCGCAGCTGCGCATAGTCCTCGTACTTGTCCAGGTACTGCAGGCCATCAAGGCCCTCGACCTCGACCTGGTTGGCATCGCCCACCCGGAAATAGCTGTGCAGGGCCTGGGTGAAGGTCACCGGCGAGGTTCCGGTGTTTTCGGTGACGAGCTGCTGACGCAGCTGGCGGCCGATGCGCAACTGCATCTGCAGGCGCAGGCCGGGATCGGCGCAGGGTGCAGGTGCCAACTGCAGCTCGACCTCACCGTCATCGCTCTGGCTGGCCTGCAGAAGCTCCCAACGCGCGGTGCGCACCAGGCCATGCGCGGGCACATCATTGTTCTGGCCCTGGCGGCCGAACCACGGCCAGCACACCGGGACGCCACCGCGGATGGGCGTGGGCAGCTCGGCGCGCGTGGGCGAAAGCCACAGTACATCGGGCTGCCCATCGGGAATGAACGACAGCAGCTGTCCGCCGAACACGCTGATGACCGCCGTCGCGCTGGGGGTGCGCACGTGCCAGGCCTCCAGCCCGTGATACAGGCCGCTGCTGATGTCCGGATCCGACTGCATGCGATGACGCTCCTTGAAGACCGCGGCGATGATGTCGCGGTCAGCGTGCCTGGGGCAAGGCCTTCTGCGCAGCGGGTGCGATGGCGGCCGCCTCTTCCTGCAGCGCGCGCAGGATGCGTTGGCCGGCACGCCCATCGGCATTGGCCCAGCCCAGGCGCTGCTGCTCGGACTGGATCGCGCGACGGGTGGCGGTACCGATCATGCCGTCGGCGGTACCGATGTCGTGGCCACGCGCCAGCAGCAGGGTCTGCAGCTGACGGCGTTCATCACGGCCGATGCCGGGATCATCCGTCGGCCAGGCGGTAGCCAGCCCGTTGCCGCCACGCAGCTGGTCGGCCAGCGTGGCGATCGCCAGCGCATAGCTTTCGGCGGCGTTGTAGCTGTAGATCGCGTCATAGTTGCGGAACACCAGCAGCGCCGGACCCTTGATCCCTGCCGGCAGCAGCAGGGCGGCGCGCGCATCCGCCGGCAGGTTGGCCGGAGCCAGCACACTGCCATCCAGCGCGGTCAGGCCCTGCGCACGCCAGTCGGCCAGGGCGCGACGCTGGGTACGTCCGGCCTGGCTGGCGTTGAAGCCAGCGGGAACAAGAACTTCCATGCTCCACGGCTCGCCACTGCGCCAGCCGGCGCGCTTGAGGTAGTTGGCAGTGGAGGCCAGCGCATCGGGAATGCTGCCGACCAGATCGCGGCGGCCATCGCCATCACCGTCCACGGCGATGCGTGCGTAGGTGCTGGGCATGAACTGCGTATGCCCGAAGGCACCGGCCCAGGAACCGGTGAGGCCCTGTGCCTGCAGGTCGCCGCGGTCGATCAGCTTGAGCAGTGCCAGCAATTCACCGCGGAAGAAGGGTTGGCGACGGCCGGCGCAGGACAGCGTGGCCAGTGACTGCAGCAGGGGGCGCTTGCCGAACACGCGGCCGTAGTCGCTCTCCACGCCCCAGACCGCGACGATGGTGGCGGCATCGACACCGTACTGCGCCGACACCCGATCGAGCAGGTCGCGATGCTGCTCCAGCATGGCGCGACCATCAGCCACGCGCTGGCGATCGACCAGCGCGGCCAGGTAGTCCCAGATCGGCGTGGTGAATTCCGGCTGCGCATCGAGCAGGCCAAGCACACTGGGGTCCGGGGTGAGCCCGGCGGTGATTTCGTTGAAGCGCTCGGCGCTGATGCCCTGGCTGGCGGCCGTGGCCTGCAGGCCCGAAAGACAGCGGCTGAAGGCCGGATCGACACTTGCATCCGGTGCTGCAGGCAGCGCGGGGGGCGAGGCGAGAGCGGCCGCCAGGCCGAGGGTGGTCAGAATGGGCATGGCGTCCTCCGTGTTGCCGTTGCACGGCCATCTTAGGGGTAGCGGTGCTGCAGAACCTGAAGGGGTACCGGCTGGCCGGCCGCCCTAGATGGTGCGCAGCAGGCGCAGGCCATAGGCGGGACTGTCGGCGTCCCAGCGCTGCATGACCTGCAGGCCCGCCTGCTGCAGCAGCGCTTCGAAGCTGCCGTCGGTGTACTTGTGGCTGTACTCCACGCGGATCGGTTCGTCGGCGGCAACGTGGAAGCTGCGGCCATCCAGATGCACATCCTGCGCCCAGCGGCTGACCAGATCGGTTTCGATGCGCAGCCGCGCGGTGCTGTAGCAGGCACGGTGGTGGAAGCCGTCGAGGTCGAAGTCGCTGCCGATCTCGCGGTTGAGCCGGGCCAGCAGGTTGAGGGTGAATGCGGCAGTGACGCCCTGCGCATCGTTGTAGGCCGCTTCGATCAGCGCCGGGTCCTTGTGCAGATCGATGCCGACCAGGGCCAGGCCGTCGCGGCCCATCGTCTGGCGCATCGCCCGCAGCAGTGCGACCGCGTCTTCGCCTTCAAAGTTGCCCAGCGTGGAACCGGGGAAGAACAGCAGCCGTCGCGCGGGTTCGCGCTCGGGCATGGGAACGGCGACGGGGCGGGTGAAGTCGGCACAGACCGGCAGCATCTCCACCTCCGGCAACGCCGGCGCCAGATGATCGATGCTGGACAGTAGCGCGGCCCGCGAGATCTCGATCGGCGTATAGGCCACCGGGTCGTGAAGTGCGGCCAGCAGCAGCGCGGTCTTGCGTCCGCTGCCGCTGCCCAGCTCCACCACGTGCAGACGCGGGCCAACGCTGCGGGCGATGTCCGGCAGCACACGCTTCAGCAGGGCCAGCTCGGTGCGCGTGGGGTAGTACTCGGGGGTCTGCGTGATCTGCTCGAACAGGCGCGAGCCACGCGCATCGTAGAAGTACTTGGACGGCAGCTGCCGCGGCGTACGTGAGAGCCCGGCCACCACGTCGGAGAGGATCTGCTGCCGCCCGGGGGTGAGATCGGTCAATGCCTGCAGCGCGTTATGCACGGTGCTCATGTGAGGTCCCTGGCCAGGCGCAGCCCGGAGAACTGCCAGCGCGCCGGCGGCATGAAGAAGTTGCGGTAGCTGGCGCGCACATGGCCGCGGGGTGTCGCGCAGCTGCCGCCACGCAGCACCCACTGCCCGCACATGAACTTGCCGTTGTACTCACCGAGGTTGCCGGCGAAGGGACGGAAGCCCGGATAGGCGCCATACGCGCTGTGGGTCCACTCCCAGACATCGCCGAACAGCTGCCGCATTCCACTGCCCTGCGCTGCCAGCGGGTGCAGCCGGTCGTCGTCAGCGAAATGGCCGCGCAGCGGCTGCGACGCAGCGGCGGCTTCCCATTCGTACTCGCTGGGCAGGCGCGCGCCGGACCAGCGGGCGCAGGCATCGGCCTCGTAGTAGCTGAGGTGGCAGACCGGCGCGTGCGGATCCAGTTCGCGCCAACCGCCCAGGGTGTACTCGCGCTGCAGGGCGTCATCCCAGTACAGCGGGTGCTGCCAGCCCTCGGCTTCGCGCAGCGCCCAGCCTTCGCTGAGCCACCAGCGCGGTTCACGGTAGCCGCCGGCGTCGATGAAGGCCCGATACTCGGCATTGCTGACGGGACGCTCGGCCAATGCGTGCGCGGGGAGCAGCACGCGGTGCGCTGGCGATTCGTTGTCGTAGGCGAACGCGGCCTGCTGCGGCCATGCCGCGGCGCCGACGGTGACGATGCGCTCGGGTGATTCGATCCAGCCCTGCGCACTGGCAGCGCTGGTGGCAGGCTGCAGGTCCTCGCGGTAGGTGGGCTGCAGCGGGTTGCACCAGAACGCATGCTTGATGTCGGTGAGCAGCAGCTCCTGGTGCTGCTGCTCGTGCTGCAGGCCCAGCTGCAGATGTTGCAGTGCCTGTTCATCGAGATCGCCCGCCGCCAACCGCGATTGCACCTGCGCATCGACCTGCTGGCGGTAGTCGCGCACCTGCTGCAGCGAGGGCCGCGACAGCAACCCGCGCTGTGGCCGCGCATGCGCCGGGCCGATGCTCTTGTAGTAGCTGTTGAACAGGTAGTCCCAGGCAGGGTCATGCGCCGGTGCAGGTGGGAAGCCGGCCAGCACGAAGCGTTCGAAGAACCAGGTGGTGTGAGCCAGGTGCCATTTGCTCGGGCTGGCGTCAGCCATGCTCTGCAGCATGGCGTCCTCGGCGCTGAGCGGCGCGGCCAGCTGCAGGCTGCGCGTCCGTACATGGGCGAACTGGCGGGCGAGATCGTGCTGCGGGGCAGCGACGGCGGCGGGTACGCTGTCCATGTGGGCAGCATCGGCGCTGGACGGTGAGTGCGACGTCATGGTTCGGCGTCACTTCGTTCACATGGATGAGCCTGCCGCATTCAAGAAGCCACCACGAACGCCGCTAACGGCAATGCTGCGGCCGCGTCGTCACCGCGCTGGAATTCCTGCTTGCCCCTGCATCCGCTCCGCCAGCCTGCGCATTACCTGTTCGTGCTGCCTGCCGTGCTGGTTGCCGTGGTGGTGTGGACCGCATTGGATACCGCAGACGTAGCCAGCCCGGCGCAGCGCATCCTGCCCTGGCTGCTGGCCTGCCTCGGTGCCGGCCTGGCCCTGCTCTACCACCAGGTGCGCACGTTGTGCCTGCTGATGGTTGTGGCGGTGATGTTCGCGCTGCTGCACCAGGACGTCGCTGGCTACCTGCGCAATGGCCATGTCACCACGCTGACACCGCTGCGCTTCCACGCCATCTCGGCCTGGTTGCCGCTGTTGTCTGCCGGCCTTGCGTTGTGGCCGGAGCGCGGACGGCGGCGCCAGGACCTGCTGCTGCGCGGTATTGCCATCGGCACCGCGGTGATGATCTTCCTGCTGCTAGCCACACAGCAGCCGCGCGGCATGCACGATCTGCTGTCGAACCGTCACTGGGCCTGGATTCCCGCCGACTGGAACGCGCTGGCGCAGCTGCCGGCGCTGCTGTTCCTGCTGGCGACCGCAGCGTTGGGCTGGCAGGCGTGGCGGCACCCGCGCCCACTGCATACGGCGATGCTGCTGGCCCTGCTGTGCCTGTGGTGGATGCTGCCACGGGTGTTCCTGCACCCGGTGCTGCTACCGGCGCTGAGCAGTGCCGCCCTGCTGCTGATGCTGGGTGCGATGCTGCAGGAGTCCTCCCACATGGCCTTCCGCGATGAGCTGACCGGCCTGCCCGGACGCCGGGCATTCAACGAGACCCTGCAGCGGGCACGCGGCACCTACAGCATCGCGATGGTGGACGTGGACCACTTCAAATCATTCAACGACACCCATGGCCACGACACCGGAGACGATGTACTGCGCCTGGTGGCCTCGCGGCTGGCGCGGGTGGGCGATGGTGGCCGTGCATTCCGCTATGGCGGTGAGGAGTTCGCGGTGGTGTTCCTGGACCGCCCTGCGGCGGCCTGCATGGATGCCGTGGAGGCGCTGCGGCAGAGCATCGAGGAGACCCGCATGCAGCTGCGCGACCGCAGCACCCGCAGCCGCGATGACGAAGCCGGCCGCCAGCAGCGCGGACGCGGTGGCAGCGGCCAGGTGGTACAGGTGACGGTGAGCATCGGCCTGGCCGACAGCCATGTGGATCCGCGCCCGATGGCAGTGGTCAAGGCCGCCGACCAGGCGCTGTACGTGGCCAAGGACGGGGGGCGCAACCAGGTGCACGCGCACGGCGGTCAGCGCGTGCTGGCCGTGCGTGGCGGCTGAGGCTCAGACCGCGTCGAGGTAGTACCAGCGGCCGTCGATGCGCTGGAAGCGGCTGTGTTCGGTCATCTTGACCGCACTACCGCCGCCGATGCGATAGCGCGCGGTGAAGCGGACATCGGCGCTGTCAGCACCGGTGACGGTGTGCTCGTGCACGGTCAGGCCCAGCCAATGGGTACGCTGGCCGGGCGCATCATCCAGCGACAACTCGGCCGGACGCGTGTCCGGATGCCAGCTCTGGCGCAGGTAGTCAGCCAGACCGCGCACGTAGGCGCTATAGCGCGAACGCATCAGGCGCTCGGCATCGGGCGCGGGTTCACCGGCGTGGAAACGGCCGCAGCAGGCGGCATAGTCGGCGGGCAGGCCACAGGGACAGGGATCGGCGGGCTTTCGGCTCATGCCGGCATTGTCGCCGGGTTGCGCGGATTGATCCACGCGCGGCACGGGCCAGCTGAAGCAGGACAGGCGTATGCTGTCGCGCCCCCACCTTGATTGATCGCCGTGCTGGAACTGGTTCCCCCTGAGTTGTGGTGGCTGGTGGTGATCGCCTTCATCGCCGGCCTTGTGGATGCCGCCGTGGGTGGCGGTGGCCTGGTGCAGCTGCCCGGCCTGTTCACGGTGCTGCCGCAGCAGACGCCGGCGATGCTGTTCGGTACCAACAAGTTCAGTTCGATGTTCGGCACCGGTGCGGCTGCCTGGCGCTATGCGCGCAACGTGCGCTTCCCGTGGAAGCCGGTGCTGTTCGCGGCCGGCACCGCCTTCATCTTCTCCTTCGCCGGGGCCACCGCGGTGAGCCTGCTGCCCAAGGACGCGGTGCGCCCACTGGTGCTGGTGCTGCTGATCGCGATGCTGGCCTACACGTTGTGGAAAAAGGACTTCGGCGCGCTGCACCGGCCGCAGGAAGTCGGCCGCCGCGAGCTGGTGATCGCGCTGGCGATCGGTGCGGCGATCGGCTTCTACGATGGTTTCTTCGGGCCGGGCACCGGCAGCTTCCTGATCTTCCTGTTCGTGCGCTTCTTCGGCCTGGATTTCCTGCGCGCGTCGGCCGCGTCGAAGGTGGTGAACCTGGCGACGAATGTTGCAGCGATCTCGTTCTTCGTGCCGACCGGCAACATCCTGTGGCTGTTCGCGCTGCCGATGGCGGCGGCCAACATCATCGGTTCGGTGGTGGGCACGCGGTTGGCGCTGAAGGGCGGCACGCCGTTCATCCGCAAGCTGTTCGTGGGGCTGGTGGTGGTGCTGATCGCGCGGATGGCGTGGGATACGTTGCGCGGAGCGTGAGTGCGGTTGCCGGCCGCTGGCCGGCATTCCCATTCAATCGGCCGGGTCAGGCCTCGGCTTCTTCCGGTTCGTTGGCCTGCTGGCGGCTGCGCTCGGGCAGCTTCAGGCGCTTGCCTTCTTCGTCGTACTCGATCAGCAGCACGCCGGAGTCGTGGCGGCCGCTGATTTCGACGAAGCAGGCGCCACCGATGAACGGCTCCAGCGTCATCACCGACTTCAGCGGGGTGGCCACCACCATCTGGAAGCCGAAGTTGTCGAAGATGTTCATCGCCAGTGCGGTGAACTCGTTGTCGGCCTTGTCGAAGGCTTCGTCAAGCACGACCGCGGCGTAACTGGGCAGCTGGCTGTCGGCACCGCCAAGCTGGTAGCGCAGCGCTGCCGCCAGGCAGGTGGTAGCCAGCTTCTGGCGCTGGCCGCCGGACTTGCCGGCGCCGCTGCGGTAGATCTCGACCTGCTGGCGCGTTTCCGCATCCAGCTCGACGCCGATGAACTCCACGTGCATGCGCACGTCCAGCACCAGCTCGCGCCAGCGCTTGTCCTCGCCTTCCTGCGAGCCGAGCCGGTTGACCAGCTGGCGCAGCACGGTGAACTGCGACTCGGCCAGCTCGCGCTGCTCGGTCTGCTGCTGCGACAGCACCTCACGCAGCTGCAGGTGGAATTCGCCGACTTCGGGCAGGCGGCGGTCGCTCAGTTCGATGGTCAGCAGCGTGCCACGGTTGAACGGCACCTGCTCCAGGCTGGCGTTCACTTCGTCCAGGCGCTGGCCGATCGACTTGCGTGCCTCTGCACTGTGGCGCTGCAGGGCCAGCAGGTTGTTCTTGCTCTGGTTCTGCAGCAGATCGAAGAAGCGCTCTTCGTGCTGCGGCAGGCCATCGCGCTCCAGGCGTTCGAGGCGGGCGAGGAAGTCCTCGGCCGAGGCCACCGAGACGGTGAAGTCGCCCGATTCCTCCGGCCACTGCTGGATGAAGCGACGGAAGCAGCCGATCAGCTGGTTCTCGATGCGGTTGAGGTCCTGCTGCGAGGACGACAGCTGCTCGTTCAGCGCGTTGCTGACCTGGCGCATGTGCGCTTCCAGCGTTTCCAGGCTGAGCGGGCCCTGCTCCTGCAGGCGCTCGGCGAGGCCGGCTTCCTGCTCCTGGGCCAGGCTCGGCAGCACCAGCGCACGGCTCTGCTGGCGGGCGCGGTCGAGGCGATCACGTTCCTTGACCAGCTGGCCACGCTCGACACGGACGTCTTCATAGGTGCGGCGGGATTGTTCGATGTCGGCGCGCACGGCGTCGATCTGCTTGGCCAGCTTGGCGAGATCGGCATTGCCTTCGCGCAGGTCGCGCAGGGTGGCTTCGATATCGGTCAGGCGCTGCTGCGGGGCAGCGATGTCGATCTCGTTCCAGCTGATGCTGACCAGCTCGTGGCAGGCCAGGCGACGTTCGTTGTCGCGGTCACGCTGGCCGCGCAGGCGCGCGATGTCGGTCTCGCAGCTGGCGATGCGCTTGGCCAGTTCCTGCGCTTCGCGCTCGAAGGCGCCCACCTTGTCGTGGTTGTTGAAGCCGAGGATCCAGCGGCGACGGTCGCCCACCGCACTGCGGTCGTCCTTCTCGAAACGGTCGCCCGGATGCTTGACCTGGCCTTCGCGGGTGATGCCACGGTCGACGTTGCGCAGCTGCTTGGCATCCACGCATTCGTAGTCAAAGCGCTTGCCGAGCTCGCGCCGCAGCCAGCTTTCGAACACATGCTCGCGCAGCTCCAGCTTGTGCAGCAGCGACTTCGCCGACGGCTCGCGCGCGAACGCATCATCGTTGCGGCGCACGCGGTAGTAGGTGAAGCGCATGCCCAGGTGGGTACGGTTCACCCACTCGGCGACGTCGTTGTAGTGCTTGTCATCGACCAGCAGTGACAACGCGAAGCCGCCCAGCACGCGCTCGATGGCGCCCTGCCAGCCCTGCTCTTCCGAGCGGACCTGGATCAGCTCGCCGACGAACGGCAGCGCCGCTTCAGCGATGCCGGTTTCCTCGGCCAGGCGCGCGCGCAGCTTCTGCATCGGCGCCGGGATGTTGGAGGGCGTGCGCTGCATCGCTTCGAGTTCGCTGCGCACTTCACCGAAGCGGCGCTCGTCATCGCGCTTGCCGCCGAGGCGATCGCTGATCGCATCGTCCAGTGCTGCCGAGGCACGCTGGCGGTCCTGCAGTTCGTTCTGCGCGCGCTCGACCAGCTCGGCGAAACCATGGGCATCGTCGGGCAGTTCGGCCTGCAGCTGCTGTGCCGCCTCCTGGGCCTGGTCACGCTTGGCCTTGCGGCGGTCGCGCTCGGCTTCGGCGCGGCCCTGCTCGCGCTCCAGTTCCTCGATACGCTCACCGCCCTGCTGGCGGCGCTGCAGTTCCAGTTCGGCCAGGCGCTCGGTGTGGTTGTCCAGCGCGGCGCGGCGCTGGGCCTCTTCGCCGAGCAGGCCACGGTCACGCACGTCCATCTCGCGCAGGCGCGCTTCGATCAGCGCCTGGCGGCGGCTTTCGCGGAAGCTGTCGACGCCGAGCTTCAGTGCTTCGTCGTCGCCGCGCTGGCGGTGCATTTCCTTCAGGTCGTTGTAGTAGGCGCGTGCAGGCAGCAGGGTTTCCACCTGACGTCGCGCGGTGACCACGGCCTGGTGCGCGCCATCGAGCTCGGCGAAGTCGCTGACCAGGCGCTCGGCGGCGTCGAAGGTCTTCGGCGTGTCGAGCATGAAGTCGCGCAGGAAGACGTTGAGGTCGCCCAGGTTCTTCGCCGACTGCGTCTTGTGCAGCAGGCGCAGCGCCATCTCGTTGTCGATGCCGAGCAGGTCGCGGAAGCGCTCGGCGTAGCCGGAGAAGGTGTCGAAGTGGTGCAGGTCGGACAGCTTCTGCTTGAGCTTGCGCAGGTCCAGGTCGAAACCGCCAAGATCCTTGGCGATGTCGAACGGGCGCTCGGCAATCATGTAGTGCTTGCGCACGTCACCGGCCGAGGTGCCGTTGCCGGAGATCCACAGCAGGCGCACCAGGCTGACCACGCGGCCATCGCCGGCGCGGTATTCCAGCACCAGTGCGGTCCAGGTCGCGCCCTTGCGCAGGTACTGGGTGGCGATTTCGCCGGTGCCGCTGTCCTGCTGGTCGGCCCACGCGCCACGCACGTAGGACACCAGGTTGCGGTCGCGGCCGCTGCGCTCGGCTTCACGCGCGGCGGCGTTGAAGTCGACGATGGCCGGCGGCGTCAGCAGCGCGGACATGGCGTCGAGCAGGGTCGACTTGCCCGAGCCGGAACGGCCGACGAACAGGAAGCCGCGCTCGGCGATCGGCACTTCGGTCAGGCCGTTGAAGGTGCCCCAGTTGTGCACCTGCAGGCGGCGCATGCGGAACTGCTGCAGGCGCGGGTCCGGCAGGCCTTCGTTGAACAGTGCGGGAGTGTGCTTGGAGATAGCCATGCGATGGTCGGGTCTCTCAGGCCTCGGCGGCCGGGGTTTCGCGCAGCTGGCGGTACACCGCCGAAAGCTGGGACACGTCTTCGGCGGAGAACAGCAGCTTCAGCGCCGGCGAGACTTCGTGGCGGTCTTCCTGGCCGCTGAGGCGGGTCAGGATGTGGTTGTCCTTCATCTTCTGCACCGCCGAGGCGACGCGGCGGTTGAAGCCGGCGCGGTCGGTGGACAGGTTCTTCTCGTAGATGGCCAGCGCTTCGGCCATCTCGGCGTCGGCGACCACCGCGCGGTTGCCGCGCGCATCGGCCTCGGCCAGCTGCTGGCGCAGGTACAGCAGCAGCACCGAATCGATGAAGGTCAGCGGCGAGGTGCGCAGCAGCACCGGCGCATCCACGTCTTCGGTGTCGGCCTGGCGGGTGAACGCCACGCCGCTGTCACGGTCGAGCACCAGTTCCAGGAACAGGTCCGCCAGCGCCGAGCGGATGGCCGCCTCGCTGCGGATCAGCGCCGGCCACAGTTTGGCGTGGCGCAGCTGGTCGATGCTGGGGCCGATCAGCAGCTGGCACAGCGCGCGGCGTGCATCCAGCGGCAGGCGCCCGGTATCGCCGAGGTAGTACACGTCGTTGCCACGGCGGGGCTGCGCCACGGCCGCCACCGGCTCGGCTTCGTAGGCGTCTTCCGCCACGTCGGCCTGCGCTGCGTCGATGGGATCTTCATGCCAGCTCATGGCGTCTCTCCTGGGTAAACCAAACCAGCGGGATGCGGGCGCGACGGATCTGGCCGTCGCCACCACGCCATTCGGCAAGCTCCTGCTCGCCGGCGATCACGTTGCCGAAGCGCGTGCCCAGCGACAGGTAGCCGATGACGCTGCCCAGGCCCTGCGGCGCTTCACGCTGCGACAGCGCCTGGGCGATGCTGAGCCGCGGCTGTGCATCGAGCAGGTCGTGCAGGTCGCGGCGCAGGGTGCGGAAGTCGATTTCGGACGAAGCGACCAGATCGCCGACGCTTTCCAGGCTGATCGCGGCCGCGTCGTTGTACTCGACGTTGCCATCGACCTGGGCGCTGCGTGGATCGTGCAGCCTCCACTGCGACCACGAGCGCAGGCGGCTGGTGGTCAGCTGCAGGTCACGGCCGATGCCGCGCTGTGCGGGGAACTCGTCGCGCAGGGCCAGTGCTTCGGACTGCGCCTGCTTCAGCAGCTGGTTGAGGCGGCGCTGTTCCAGGTAGCCACGGCTCTGCACGAAGCCACGCAGGCTGCGCGCGAAGTTCTGCAGCACATCGTGCACCTGGCCACCGCGCTCGAGCATGGTGCTGGTAAAGCCGCGCAGGAAGTTGCGCTCGTTGCGGTCCAGGCGGCGCGCGAAACCACGCGCCAGCACCGCTTCCAGCGCAGCATCGAGCTGGGCGCTCTGTTCGGCGTCGTTGAGCAGTCGCCAGAACGCCTGGAAGCTGCGGCCGGCATCGCTCTCGCCGATCACGTCCACGCCTTCGAACAGCTGCGACAGCACATCGCCGCGCTCGCCCTCGTCGTCGATGATGCGTTCGCGGAAATCGCGGTTGAGCTGCTCGAAGTCGTCGCGCACGCGGCGGAAGTCCTCGGTCAGCTCGTCGGCCAGGCCGATGATCTGGCGCGCACGTTCCAGCGCGCGCTTGCCGTCCAGTGCGATCACACGGCCGGCACCAACGCGGGCGATCTCGGCGTCGATGCGGTCGCGCTCGTCGCGCAGCGCCGACAGGCGCGCGTCCGGATCGGATTCGGTCTGCGCGGCCAGCTGCGAGAGCTGTTCGATGACCAGCGCCAGGCGGCTTTCAGTGGCGGCCACGCGGGCCTGCTCGAGGCCATCGGCGAAGCGGATCGCCTGCAGCGCCGCGGTCGACAGTTCGTACTGCTCCTGGTCGGCACCTTCGGGCAGGCGGCGTTCCAGCCAGCCCTGGGCCAGCCAGTGCGCGATGTAGGCCTGCGCGGTACGCGGCAGGTCGCGCGACAGTTCGTCGCCGTTGAGCTGGTCCAGCGCACGTTGCAGGCGCTCGTTGAGCACCGACGACGACAGCGTGCGCTCGCCGTCCATCAGCAGCCCCTGCAGCAGGCCGATGATTTCCGGAGCGTGGTCGGCGGCGAGCAGCTTCCATTGAGGCTGTTCGCGCAGATGGCGGTAACGGGAGATGCGTTCGCGATGCTTCATGCAGCGAAAGGAGTCATGAGGGCTGGCGGGGACGAGCAGCCACGCACGGCGGCCGCGCGGGCAGCCGTGGGCATGCCGGCCCGCAGGGGCCGGCGGAGTGCGGGCAAGCGGCTCAGCGCTTGCCGCCCACTTCGATGAAGCGCAGGAACTCGGCGCGGGTGCGCGCGTCGTCGCGGAAGCTGCCCAGCATCTTGGAGGTGACCATGCTGACGCCGCGCTTGTGGATGCCGCGGGTGGTCATGCATTCGTGGGCACCTTCGACGACCACGCCGACACCGATCGGCTGCAGCACATCCTGGATGCACTGGGCGATCTGCGCGGTCATCTTCTCCTGCACCTGGAAACGGCGGGCGTAGGCTTCGACGACGCGGGCCAGCTTGCTGATGCCCACCACCTTGCCGGCCGGCAGGTAGCCGACGTGCACGCGGCCGATGATCGGCGCCATGTGGTGTTCGCAGTGGCTTTCGTACTCGATGTCACGCAGGACGATCAGCTCGTCATAGCCGGCCACCTCCTCGAAGGTCCGCTCCATGTAGGCGCGCGGGTCGTCGCGGTAGCCGCTGAACCAGTCGCCATAGGCTTCGGCGACACGGCGGGGGGTATCCAGCAGGCCTTCACGGGACGGGTCCTCACCGGCCCAGCGCAGCAGGGTGCGCACGGCATCCTCGGCCTGGTCCTGGGTCACGTCGCCCTGCGGGGCGGCCTTTTCGTTGTTCTTGCTCATTGCGTACAGCGTCCCGAACGGGGGGCGAGCATCGTACCCGACCGGGGGGTGGGTCGTCCTGTTGGGACGGTTCATCGGGGGTCTGGCGGCGCCTGCCTGTTACGGGTCTGGATGGGGAAGGGCGGCAGGGCAGGACACGCCGTAAACCCATCCTTGGGGGCTCGGTCGGCGCATCCATGCGCCTCACGGTCCTGCCCTGCCGCCCTTCCCCATCCCTGACAGTTTCCTGCGGGCGCGGCCGGACCGCCCGAAAGCGGGGTCAAGAGCTGGGTTTCATGGCTTCGGAGAGTACGCAGGCTGCTGCCCTGGTGGGTGCGGACCGTTGGTCCGCCCTGCTTCTGCCTTTAAAGAGCCAACCCACCGCGCCCGCGGGGTGATGGGCGGGCAGCGGGGGCCGGGCGGGGCAGGACCGTCCGCGGCATGGGTCCGAGGCATGCCTCGGGCGGGTTGGGCAGGACGCCCAACGCCGGTCTTGCCGTGTGCGCAGGACGCGCACACGAGCAAGCCGCGGCCGAGCTCCCAAGGATGGGTTCACGGCGCGTCCTGCCCCGCCCGGCCCCCGCTGCCCTACCCGTAGCAACGTGGCGCAACGCTTTCCTCACTACACCCCGCCCATTCAGAAAAACCCATTGATAGGAATGAAATTAGTAGTATCCTATCTATCTCTTATGGACCGACCCCTCGACGAACGCACCGTGCTGCAGATGCAGCTCAGCTCCGGCCTGCTTTACGCAGGGCGGCAGTGGCAGCGCCTGGCCGACAGCCGGCTCGGCAGCTACGGCATCTCCACCGCCTGCACCATGCCGCTGCTGATGATCGGTCGCTCCGGCGGTGGCATCCGCCAGGTGGCGCTGGCCCAGCAGCTGGGCATGGAGGGTCCTTCCCTGGTCCGCCTGCTGGACAAGCTGTGCGCCAGCGACCTGGTCCGCCGCGAGAGCGATGCCAGCGACCGCCGCGCCAACCTGCTGTGGTTGACCGACGCGGGTCACGCGCTGGTCAGCGAGCTGGAAGACCAGTTGATCGGCCTGCGCCAGGACGTGTTCGGCGAGCTTTCCATGGATGAACTGCACGCCGTGCTGAAGGCATGGCGCCTGCTGGCCGAGGCCGCCGACCGCATCACGTAAGAGCGCTGCCCCCGAATACCGCCGCTGCCGTGCACACGCCAGCGGCTTTTGCCCGTTGCTGTTGTTTCGTTGTTCCTCCCCTCCCCCACCTCGCCCCCGCCCCTACCGATGCCCGGTGAATTCAGTCTCCACGGAGTGTTCGTCCCGACCCTGCTCGGGTTGATGTTGTTGGCCTATCTGGTCAACAGCGGCCTGCACGCGCTGCTGCAGCGTGCCGGCGCCTATCGCCATGTATGGCACCCGGCGCTGTTCAACCTGGCGCTGTACGGAATCGTGCTGGGCCTGCTGTTCCACCTCCTGCGTTGGATGCAATCGTGAACAAGATCGTGAAGAAGACCCTGCCGGTGCTGCTCACCAGCGCAGCCGTGATCGTCGCCCTGCTGGTGCTGCGCCAGCTGTGGGTCTATTACATGGATGAGCCGTGGACCCGCGATGCCCATGTCGGCGCCGACGTGGTGCAGGTGGCGCCGGACGTATCCGGACTGGTGGAAACGGTGCAGGTGGCCGACAACCAGGCGGTGAAGAAGGGCGACCTGCTGTTCGTGGTCGACCGTGCCCGTTACCGCATCGCGCTGGAGCAGGCCAAGGCCAGCCTGGGCGAGCGCCAGGCCTCGGTGGCACAGCTGCGCCGCGAGATCGGCCGTGACCGCAGCCTGCAGGACCTGGTCGCCGCCGAGGACGCCGAAGTGCGCCGCGCCAAGCTGCAGGCCGCACAGGCCGCGCTGGCCACCGCACAGGCGGCGGTCGACCTGGCCGAGCTCAACCTGGGGCGCACCGAGGTGCGCGCACCGGCCGATGGCCGGGTCAACGACCGCACCATGCGCGTGGGCGACTACGTGGTGGCCGGCAAGCCGGTGCTGGCGCTGCTGGATACCGGCTCGTTCCGCATCGATGGTTACTTCGAGGAAACCCGCCTGCGTGGCGTGGCCCCGGGACAAGCCGTGGACATCCGCCTGATGGGCGAATCGACCCCGCTGCGTGGCCATGTCGAAAGCATCGCCGCCGGCATCGAGGACCGTTACCGCAGCAATGGCAGCACCCTGCTGCCGAACGTGACCCCGGCCTTCGACTGGGTGCGGCTGGCCCAGCGCATCCCGGTGCGCATCGCCATCGACGAGGTGCCCAAGGGCGTGGAACTGATCGCCGGCCGCACCGCCACGGTGACCGTGGACACCGGCCGCCATCCACACAACGACAAGGCCGGCACCGCGCCGACACAGGCGGGCCTGTGAACGCCGCCCTGCCCCGTCTCGGCCTGATCGTCGCGCTGGCCAGCCTGGCCGCGTGCAGGACCGTCGGCCCGGACTATGCATTGCCGGAGGGCTCGGCGTTCAAGCGCCCGCAGGCCAATGCCGCCTTCATCGATACCCAGAACCCGCAGATCGCCGCCAACCAGGCGCTGCCCGACCGCTGGTGGTCGCTGTACAACGACCCGGTACTGGATGGCCTGATCACCCAGGCGCTGCGCGACAACGTTGAACTGAAAGCCGCCGATGCGCACCTGCGTCGTGCGGCGGCGGTGTACGAACAGGCGCTGGACGCCGGTGGCTTCGAGTACGAGGCCGAGGCCGGCGTCAGCCGCGCGCAGCTGTCGGCCGAATCGTTCCTGCAGGAACACGAGCTGCCGGTGATCAACCTGGCCGATGGCAAGTTCGCGGTCAGCTACCAGTTCGACCTGTTCGGCAAGCTCAAGCGCGGCGCCGAAGCGGCCCGTGCCGACGAGCAGTCGGTCGCCGCGGCACGCGACCTGGCCCAGGTCAGCGTGGTCGCGCAGGTGGCCGACAGCTATCTGGAAATCTGCCACGCCAACCACGAGCTGCACGTGGCCGAGCATTCGCTGCAGCTGCAGCAGCGCAGCCGCACGGTCACCGAGCGCCTGATCGCGGCCGGCCGCGGCACGCCGCCGGAACTGGCCCGCGCCAATGCCCAGGTGGCGCTGCTGGAAGCTGCACTCCCGCCGCTGCAGGCGCAGCGCTCGGCCGCCGCCTATTCGCTGGCCGCGCTGCTGGGGCAGACCCCGGGCCAGCTGCCGGCCGGTGTGATCGACTGTGCGCACGCCCCCAGGCTGGCGCAGCCGCTGCCGGTCGGTGATGGCCGTGCACTGCTGCAGCGTCGCCCGGACGTGCGCCAGGCCGAGCGCAAGCTGGCCTCGGCCACGGCGCGGATTGGTGTCGCCACTGCCGAGCTGTACCCGGACATCCGCCTGGGTGCCTCGCTCGGTGCCGCCGGCCTGCTGGAAGACTTCGGCACGCCGATGACCCAGCAGTGGTCGATCGGCCCGTTGATCTCGTGGACGCTGCCGTCCTCGGGCACCCACGCGCGCATCCACGCCGCCGAAGCGGGTGCCGATGCGGCCCTGGCCGAGTTCGACCACACGGTGCTGCAAGCACTGCGCGAGACCCAGACCGCACTGGACCGCTATGCACAGGACCTGCGCCGGCTGCAGTCGCTGCGCATCGCGCAGGAGCAGGCCGCGCTGGCCGCCGAGCAGAACCGTCGGCTGTACCAGGGCGGCCGCACGCCGTACCTGTCCAGCCTGGATGCCGACCGCAGCCTGGCCACCAGCGATGCCACCCTGGCCGCCGCCGAAGCGCAGGTCTCGCGCGACCAGATCCACCTGTTCCTGGTGCTGGGTGGTGGCTGGCAGGCCAGCGCCGCCGCGCCCAACGCCTCGACCGCAGCGAAGTAAGCCATGAACGCGCTGACCGACCGCCAGGCCTGGCTGTTCTCGATCAAGACCTACCTGGCCGCGGTGGCCGCGCTGTACATCGCCATGGCCGGCAACCTGTCGCGCCCGTACTGGGCGATGGGCACGGTGTACATCGTCAGCCAGCCGCTGCTGGGCCCAACCCGGGCCAAGGGCGTGTACCGCATCGTCGGCACCCTGGTGGCCGGCCTGGCCACCCCGCTGGTGCTGCCGGCTCTGGTGGAGACGCCGCTGGTGCTGAGCGCGGCAATGTCGATCTGGCTGGCCGGCTGCCTGTTCATGGCCCTGCTCAACCGCGGGCCGCGCGGCTACGCGTTCCTGCTGGCCGGCTACACCACCGCCTTCATCGGCTTCCCGGCGGTGACCTCGCCGGAAACCATCTTCGACACGGTGGTGGCACGCAGCGAGGAGATCATCCTCGGCACGGTGGTGGCGGTGCTGTTCGCGTCGCTGCTGTTCCCGGCCTCGGTACGTCCGATGCTGCGCGCGCGCATCGGCAACTGGATGGAGGACGCTGCGCAGTGGTGCCGGCAGATCCTTGAACGTGGCCGCGCGCATGCGCCGCGCAACCGGCTGGCCGCCGACCTGGTGCAGTTCGAGGCGCTGATCGAGTTCCTGCGCCGCGATGATCCACGCCATGCCGGTTCGGCGGTGTCGATGGAGCGCCTGCGCGAGCGCATGCTGCTGCTGTTGCCGGTGCTGTCCTCGATTGCCGACCGCCTGAGCGCGCTGCGCAGCGATGGCCAGGCCCTGCCGGAAGGACTGCCGGCACTGGTCGACGATATCCATGACTGGCTGGACGGGCCGACCAACGCCAGCGAATACGCCCGCCTGCGCGCGCGCATCAGCGCACTGAAGCCGCAGGTGGACCGCGACCTGCAGCACCTGCAGCTGGCCAGCCTGCTGCTGCGCCTGGAGGAACTGGTGGACCTGTGGCAGGACTGCCGCACCCTGCAGCACGCGATCGACCACGGCACCGCGCCGCTGGACCGCGCGCACTACCGCATCCGCACCGAACGCGTGGCCGCCGACAAGCACGTCGACTACGGCATGGCCCTGTTCTCCGCGCTCAGTGCCGGCGTGGCGCTGATGAGCTACTGCGTGCTGTGGATCGCGCTGGGTTGGGAAGGTGGTGGCAACGGCGCGATGATGGCCGCGGTGACCGCTGCATTCTTCGCTGCACAGGACGACCCGGCACCGAGCATGGTGTCGTTCCTGGTGTGGGCGATGGTCGCCTCGGTGGTGGCTGGCGTGTACCTGTTCGGCGTGTTCCCGGCGGTGCACGACTTCGGCCTGCTGGCATTGGTGCTGGCGGTGGCGTTCCTGCCGCTGGGCTTGATGCTGCACCACCCCAAGAGCGCATTGTTCGCGTTGCCGTTGACGGTGAACCTGGCCGCGCTGCTGAGCCTGCAGAACACCTACAGCGCCAACATCCAGACCTTCCTCAACTCGTCGATTGCGATGTTCATCGGCATTGGCTTTGCGGTGGTGATGACCCGCCTGTTCCGTTCGGTGGGTGCCGAGTGGACCGCACGCCGCCTGGTGCGGCAGGGCTGGACCACGCTGGCCGAGGCCGCCGAAGGCCGTGGCCAGCAGGACCGCCAGCGCTTCGCCGCACGCATGCTCGACCTGCTGGGCCTGCTCGCACCGCGCCTGGCAGCGACGCCCGAGGGCAGCGACATCGCGTCGGTGGACATGCTCAACGAGGCGCGCATCGGCCTGAACATCCTGCAGTTGCGTCGCGCACGGCTGGAACTGCCCGAGCGCAGCCGCGAAGCGGTCGAGCACATCCTGGAAGAAATCGCCGTGCATTACCGCCGTCAGATCGCCGCGCGCAAACCGATTGTGGCGGCCGAGGCGCTGCGCGAGCGGCTGGATACCTCGCTGGGCCGGGTCGGCAGCGTGGCCGCCTGCAAGGCGCGCGACGAGGCGCTGATGGGCTTGATCGGCCTGCGCTTCGCGCTGTTCCCGGAGGCGAAGGCGTTGGCGCCGGGGCTGGCGGATGCCAACACTGCATCGGCCTGATAATGAGCACTAGCGCCGGGCGACGCCCGGCAGCCTTTCACCACGCCCGCAGGACGGTTCAATGAGTTACGACATGATGGTGTTCGAGGCCAGCACCGCTCCACGTGAGGCGGCGGCCTTCATCGCCTGGTTCGAGAAGCAGACGCAGTGGAACGAACGCCACGAGTACGACGACCCGGCGGTCAGCAGTCCCGCGTTGCAGGCGTGGTTCGCGGAGATGGCACAGGAATTTCCGCCAATGAACGGGCCGTTGAGCAATGACGACGATGATCGTGCTGAGGTGACCGAGTACAGCATCGGTAGTCAGGTGATCTACGGCGCGTTTGCCTATTCGGTGGCCGAACGTGCGCACGGCTGCGTGCAGGACCTGGCCGAGAAGCACGGTGTGGGCTTCTTCGACGTGAGCGCTGATGAAGCGGCGATCGTTTTCCCCGATGGCCTGGTACTGATCGCGTAGATCCACGCAATGCGTGGATGAACCCCGAAGCGATCAGGACGCTCTTTTGTAGAGTCGAGATCCTATGTTCGTGGTCAAGCCTGCTGGAAGCAGGCTTGACCCACCTTCAGCATCGCCGGA
>NZ_JAXAXM020000032.1:0-25000 GCF_047500745.2 Stenotrophomonas sp. FR024 | reverse complement strand
ATCCATCGCGCTGCGGGAGGAACCCACGAAGCGCAGCCAAGCGTGGGCTTGGCTCTACAAGAGCATAAGGAAGGGCCGGCTGCGCCGGCCCTTCCTTTGTCTCAGGCAGCGACCAGGCGCACGCGGGCGAAGGTGCGCTTGCCGACCTGCAGCAGGCCTTCGAAGCCCGGCTGCAGCACCTGCTGGCCGTCTTCGACCACTTCACCGTCCACCTTGACCGCACGCTCCTTGAGCTTGCGGTTGGCTTCGGAGTTGCTCGGGGTCAGGCCGGCCGCGGTCAGCAGCGCGGCGATGCGCAAGCCTTCGGCCGGGATCGCCACGTCCTGCAGCGGCAGCTGGGTGATGTTGCCCTGCCCGGTCACCGCCGCTTCCCAGCCGGCAATGGCCTGCTCGGCCGCCGCGGCGTCGTGGAAACGGGTCGCCAGTTCACGCGCCAGGCGCAGCTTGACCACGCGCGGGTTCAGGCCGCCATTGGCCACCTGCTCGCGCAGCTGCAGGGCTTCGGCCTGGCTGATGTCGAAGGACAGCAGCTCGATCCAGCGCCACATCAAGGTGTCGTCCACCTTCATGGTCTTGGTGACGATGTCGATGGCCGGCTCGCTGATACCAATGTAGTTGCCCAGCGACTTGGACATCTTGTTGACGCCGTCCAGGCCCTCCAGCAGCGGCATGGTCAGTACCACCTGCGGCTTCTGGCCATGGTGCTCCTGCAGGCCACGGCCCATCAGCAGGTTGAACTTCTGGTCGGTACCACCCAGCTCGACGTCGGCCTCCAGGGCCACCGAGTCGTAACCCTGCACCAGCGGGTACAGGAACTCGTGGATGGCGATGGACTGCTGGGCGGCATAGCGCTTGGCGAAGTCGTCGCGCTCGAGCATGCGTGCCACGGTGTGCTGGCCGGCCAGGCGGATCATGTCGGCGGCGCCCATCTTGCCGAACCACTCCGAGTTGAAGCGGACTTCGGTACGGCTGCGGTCCAGCACCTTGAACACCTGCTCTTCATAGGTACGGGCATTGGCCAGCACGTCGTCCTTGCTGAGCGGCTTGCGGGTCAGGCTCTTGCCTGACGGGTCGCCGATCATGCCGGTGAAGTCGCCGATCAGGAAAATGACCTGGTGGCCGAGGTCCTGGAACTGGCGCATCTTGTTCAGCAGCACCGTATGGCCCAGGTGCAGGTCCGGTGCGGTGGGGTCGAAGCCGGCCTTGATCCGCAGCGGACGGCCTTCCTGCAGGCGCGCACGCAGATCCTCGAGCTTGAGGATCTCGTCGGCACCACGGCCGATCAGGGCAAGGGCTTCTTCAATCGAGGACACGTGACTACTCCCGGCAACGCCGATTCTTGTGTGGGGTGTTAAAGCAAAGTTAACCCGATTGGCTTCACAAAAGCCAATGGGCACAAGGGTTTGACGCGGTTTTCTCAGGTGTCTATGGTAACCGGCGATCAGGCCCGCGCTCCCGGGCTGCCAGGAAAAAACCGCCGATGCACAATTCCGAACAAGGGCGCGCACGCAAGCAGCGCTTCCAGGAACGCCTCCACGTCCTGCACGACAACGCCCTGCATCGGAAGCTCAGGCAACATCTTCCCGCCGCCTTCAATGAGCGCTGGACCCGCCGTCATTGGATGCATGCCAGCCTGTTCGCGACCATCGGCGCCCTGGTGGCGACCATCGTCCCCGGCTTCTCGCACACCATCGACGCGCCCTTCGCCGACAGCCACACCAGCCTGGCGCTGCCGTTGCCGCCGCTGACCATGGCCCGCCAGCAGCAGGTGCCCGGAGACAGCTGGCAGGTGCTGCGGGTGCAGCGCGGCCAGACCCTGAGCGACCTGTTCGACAAGGCCGGCATTCCGGCCACCACCCTGCACCGGGTACTGGACCACCCAGGTGCGCGTGAGGCGCTGACCAAGCTGCGCCCGGGTGCCGAGATCGCCTTCGACATGCCGCTGTCCGGTGACCTGCGCAGCATCCGCTTCGATCGCGATGCCGACAACCGGGTGGAACTGAGCCTGGCCGGCGATGACATCAAGGAGAAGGTGACCAAACGCGAGACCTCCACGCGCACGGTGGTCACCAGCGGCGAGATCACCAGCTCGCTGTATGCCGCGGCCCGGCGCGCCGGGCTGTCGCCGTCGGCGATCGCGACGATGACCGACGACATCTTCAAGTATGACATCGACTTCTCGAAGGACCTGCAGCCGGGCGACCGCTTCAGCGTGGTGATGGATGAAACCTGGCGCGAAGGCGAGAAGGTGGACACCAGCAAGATCCTGGCGGCGACCTTCACCACCGGTGGCAAGACCTATTCCGGCTTCCGCTTCGACCGCAACGGCAAGTCCGAGTACTACGACATCAACGGCCGTTCGCTGAAGAAGAGCTTCATCCGCATGCCGATCCCGTTCGCGCGGCTGAGCTCGACCTTTGGCGCGCGCAAGCACCCGGTGCTGGGCAAGATGCGCATGCACAAGGGCGTGGACTACGCCGCGCGCACCGGTACCCCGATCATGGCCGCCGGCGACGCCCGCGTGCAGTTCGCCGGGGTGCAGCGCGGCTACGGCAACGTGGTGATCCTCGACCACGGCCGCGGCCACACCACCCTGTACGGCCACATGTCGCGCTTTGCGAACATCAAGACCGGCCAGCGCGTGGCCCAGGGCACGGTGATCGGCTATGTCGGCTCGACCGGCCTGGCGACCGGCCCGCACCTGCACTACGAATTCCGCGTCAACGGCGAGCACCGCAACCCGCTGACCGTGACCATGCCGCCGCCGGAGCCGCTGAAGGGCGCCGAGCTGGTCGCCTTCCGCGCGCAGACCGCACCGGCGATGGCGCGCATCCAGGGCATGGAGAAGCTGATCTACGCCGACGCCAGCCCGGCACCGACCAGCCGCGACGAGGCCGCCCCCGAGGTGGCCAGCGCCAAGGACAAGCAGGCAACCGGCCGCAAGCGCGGCTGAGCCCCTGCGTTGACGAAGAAGGACGCGGCAGCCCAAGCTTGCCGCGTCCTTTTTTTATGCCTGCCATGAACACGACTGCCGACGCTGACGCCCCCCTGTACCTTGGCCTGATGTCGGGCACCAGCGCCGATGGCATCGATGCCGCGCTGGTGCAGTTCCCCGCCATTGGTGGCTGCCGCTTCGTGCATGGGCTGACCGCCCGCTGGGAGCCGGTGCTGCGGGCGCGGCTGGTGGCACTGGGCGAAGGGGGCCCGCTGGACTCGCTGGAGGAGCTGGGCGAACTGGACGCGCGGATCGCGATCAGCTTCGCTGAAGCCGCCAATCAACTGCTGGCCGAGGCCGGTGTGGACCGCAGCCAGGTCCGCGCGATCGGCTCGCACGGCCAGACCGTGCGCCATCGTCCGCTGGCCAATCCGGCCTTCACCGTACAGCTGGGCGACGGCAACCGCATCGCCGAGCTGACCGGGATCACCACGGTGTGTGATTTCCGCCGCCGCGACGTGGCAGCCGGAGGCCATGGTGCGCCGCTGATGCCGGCCTTCCACCTCGGCATGCTGGGCACGGCTGATGAAGACCGTGCCGTGCTCAACCTGGGCGGGATCGCCAACCTGACCCTGATCCCACGCGAAGGCGCGGTGCGTGGCTTCGATACCGGCCCGGCCAACGCGCTGATGGATGCCTGGTGCCAGCGCCACACCGGCCGCACCTTTGATGCCGACGGCGCGTATGCCGCCAGTGGCGCGGTGGACGAGAGCCTGCTGGCGGGTTGGCGTTCGGAGCCGTGGTTCGCGCTGCCGCCGCCGAAGAGCACCGGCCGCGAACAGTTCCACCTGGCTTGGGCCGAGGCCCACATGGGCGAAGGCCAGTACGCTGCCGCCGATGTGCAGGCCACCCTGCTGGAGCTGACCGTGGCAACGGTGGCCGATGCGCTGCTGGCGCAGCAGCCGCAGACCCGGCGCCTGCTGGTCTGCGGCGGCGGGGTGCGCAACCGGCACCTGATGAAGCGGCTGGCTGCACGGCTGCCGGGGGTGCAGGTGGAGTGCAGCGCGGTGCATGGGCTGGACCCGGAGTACGTGGAAGCGATGGGCTTCGCCTGGCTGGCGCAGCGGACGATGGACGGGCTGGCCGGCAACCTGCCGAGCGTGACCGGGGCGACGGGGCCGCGGATCCTGGGGGCGATCCACCTGGCGTGAGGTGATCATCCACGCATGGCGTGGATCTACCGGGAACGGCGGTCGAGCGTGGCTCGACGCTACATGGGCACTAATCGAAGCCCTGCCCTGCGGGCAGGGCCTGCAGGGCGGCGATGGCGTCGGAGAGCGCGTCCACTTCGGGATCGCCGAAGCCGGAGCGGACCTCCAGTTCACTGCTGAACAGGCCCTGCTCCAGCAAAGCGGCGCAGGTCTGTTCGTGGGTCCAGCCGCGGGCAACCGCGACACGTCGGATACGTTCCAGCAGCAGCGGGTCCAGGTCCCGCAGCACAACGTCGGCCATGCTCACTTCCCCGTTCGCAAGGCACCGCCCCCTCGGCGCGTCGGGGGCGATGATCCCGCAGACCGGGCGGGCAGGCAATCAGGCGGCGCTTGCGGCCTGGCGACGGCGCTGCTGCACGATCAACAGAGCGCAGAGGATCACCACCGGGATCGCCACCAGCGCGGTACCGACGAAGAACAGCGCGTAGCCTTCCAGCAGCGTCCGGCCCTGCGCGAGCGTCTGTACCGACCACCCCGAGAGCCCCTTGAGCGCCTTGCCGGGCATCGCGTAGAACGAACTCAGCAGCGCGTACTGGGTTGCGGTGTATCCGATGCTGGTCAGGCTCGACATATAGGCGATCAGCGCCGTACCGGCGAAACCGCTGGCGAAGTTGTCGATTGCCATGGCCACCGCGAAATGGGTGGTGTCCGGGCCCGAATAGGCCAGCCAGGCAAACGCCAGGTTGGAGGCCGGACCCAGCACGGCGCCCACCATCAGCGCCGCCAGCACTCCCCAGCGAACCGAGACCAGGCCCGCCGCAGCAATGCCGACGAAGGTCGCGACCAGGCCCACCGAGCCACGTACAGCGCCAACGGTGTCCTCGTCCAGGCCGAGATCGACGTAGAACGGGTTGGCCATCGGCCCCATGACGAAGTCGGCCATGCGATAGACGCTGATGGCCACCAGGATCAGGATCGCACCACTACGATGCTCGCGGACGAAGGCGATGAACGGCCCCGCCACGGCGTCGAACAGGCCCCGCGGCGTCCACAGCGAGGTCGCCTGAGCCTGCACGGCAGCCACTTCCCGCGCGGGCTCACGGGCCATGATCACGGCCACCACGCCAAGCGCCATGAGGACGGCCATGATCTCGTACGAGACCTGCCAGCCGACACGGGCCGCGATGATCAGGATCAGCGCATCGGTGACCAGCAATGCGGTGCGATAGCCCAGCGCCGAGGATGAGGTCAGCAGGCCCAGCTGCTCGCTGTTGTCAGCACTTTCAATGCGCCAGGCATCGATGACGATGTCCTGGGTGGCCGAAGCAAACGCCACGATCACGGCCATCACGCCGAACACGACGATGTGCTGCCAGGCGATACCCAGGAACTGGATCTGGCCCCCCTTGGGCTGGACCAGCGCCATGCCGACCAGGCCCACCACCACGACCAGCTGCGACAGCAGCATCCAGCCACGGCGGCGGCCAAAGCGACCGAACAGAGGCACGTCGGTCTTATCGACGATCGGCGCCCACAGGAACTTCATGGTGTAGGCCAGCCCGACCCATGACAGGAAACCGATCGTGCTCAGCTCGATGCCTTCCTTGCGCATCCAGAAGCCGAGCGTGTTGCCCACCAGATAGATCGGCAGGCCGGAACTGAAGCCGAGCAGCAGCATCGCCAGCACCTTGCGCTGGCTCAGGTTGGACACCACCTGCTGCCACGGCCGACGCGGCTTGGCAGCCTCGGTCACAGGTCGTAGTCCACGATGAACGGCGCGTGGTCGGAGAAGCGCTCGTCGCGGTAGATCGAGCAGCTGCGCAGGCGGTCACGCAGGCCCGGGGTGATGAACTGGTAGTCGATGCGCCAACCGACGTTGTTGGCGCGGGCAGCGCCGCGGTTGCTCCACCAGGTGTAGTCCTCGCCGGTGGGGTTGAGCAGGCGGTAGGCGTCAGCCCAGCCACGGCCGGCGGCGACATCGGTGGCCTGGCCATGGTCGGCGCACAGGGCATTGAGCCAGTCGCGCTCTTCCGGCAGGCAGCCGGAGTTCTTCTGGTTGGACTTCCAGTTCTTGATGTCCAGCGCCGAACGCACGATGTTCCAGTCGCCGCACAGCACGTAGTCGCGGCCGCTGCGCGCCCATTCCTCGAGGATCGGCCGCAGCCATTCCATCACTTCGAACTTGAAGCCCTGGCGCAGGTCGCCCGAGCTGCCCGACGGGATATAGAAGGAGACCACGCTGAGGTTGCCGTAGCGCGCCTCGATGTAGCGGCCTTCGTCGTCGAACGGGGCCCAGCCGAGCGAGGTGATCACCTGGTCCGGCTCGCGCTTGCTGTAGATCGCCACGCCGCTGTAGCCCTTCTTGGTGATGGCGTCGCGGTAGAAGCAGTGGTGGCCGTCCGGGCGGAACATCGGGTCGGTCAGCTGGTCTTCCTGGGCCTTGGTCTCCTGGATGCACAGGACGTCGGCGTCCTGGGACCGGAACCAGTCGAGGAAGCCCTTGGTTGCGGCGGAGCGGATGCCATTGGCGTTGAAACTGATGATGCGCATGCGGGGGACCTGCGGCGGGAAACCGGGCAAGCATACCGGTTGCCTGCGGGGCTGCGCAGTCCGCCAGGCCGGGCCGCGACACCCTTCACAGGGCCCCGGACGAGCGCGAAACGCCCAGCTGGATTAGGATTTGTGCTCCAAATGAAGATGAATCGAGTTTTGATGAGCGACCACCGCCACCGTTTCCTGCAGCTGGCCCTGACCGCCGACGCCCTGCGCTTCGGCCAGTTCACCCTCAAGTCCGGCCGGCTGAGCCCCTATTTCTTCAACGCCGGTCGTTTCGACTCCGGTTCGCTGCTGTCGCAGCTCGGCGCCTGCTACGCCGATGCCATCGATGCCACCGGGATCAAGTACGACGTGGTGTTCGGCCCCGCCTACAAGGGCATTCCGCTGGCCACCGCGATGGCCTGCGAGCTGGCCCAGCGTGGCCGTGACCTGCCGCTGTCGTTCAACCGCAAGGAAGCCAAGGACCACGGTGAAGGCGGCCAGCTGATCGGCGCCGACATGAACGGCAAGCGCGTGCTGATCGTCGACGACGTGATCACTGCGGGTACCGCGATCCGCGAAGCGCTGGGCATCATCCGCGCCGCCGGTGGCACCCCGGCCGGCATCGTGGTGGCACTGGACCGCCAGGAGATCGCTTCGGAAACCGATCGCCGTTCGGCGGCACAGTCGGTGGCCGAAGAGGCCGGCATTCCGGTGATCGCCGTGGCGTCGCTGGCCGACCTGCTTGATTTCGCCTCCGGCAACCCGGAACTTGTGGGTTACCGGCAGCCGCTGGAAGCCTACCGGGCCCAGTACGGCGTCCGTTCGATCCGCTGACCGACCCAGGGGAAAGGTCATGTCCCGAGTTCCTGCTGTGCTCTTTGCCGGCCTGCTGCTGGCCGTGCCGTTCACCGTACCGGCGCAGTCGCGCGACAGCGGCAAGACGGAAAAGAAGCTGTACTGCTGGAACGAGGGCAAGGAGCGGATCTGCAGTGATTCGCTGCCGGCCGACGCGGTCAACCATGCCCGCGAGGAGTTCAACGCGAGGAGCGGCCTGCGCAATGCGCAGGTCCAGCGCGCGTTGACCGACGAAGAGCGCGCCGCCGCCAGCACGGAGGCGGCGCAGCAGCAGCTGGACCTGATGGCCGCGCAGACCCGCCAGCGCACCGAGCAGGCGATGCTGACCACCTATGGCAGCGAGGACGACCTGCGCCGGGTGTTCGCCGAGCGCCAGGAAGTGCTGGACAACAACCTGAAGACCGCCGAGTACAACGTCACCAGCCTGCGTGAGTCGCTGGTGGCGCTGCTGGCGGCCGCAGGTGACCGCGAACTGGTCGGTGGCAAGGTGGCCGACAAGCAGGCCGAGGCGATCCGCCAGCGGCACGTGCAACTGCAGTCGCAGCAACGGCTGCAAGCCGGGTTCCTGCAGCAGCAGCAGGCGTTGAAGGCCGAGATCGACAGCACCCTGCAGCGCTATCGCGAGCTGAAGGGGCTGGTGTCGGCGAGCCAGGCTCCGGCGGGCTGACCACGCTCCCGCCGCCGGGCATGGCCCGGCGCTACCCAGGGCCTGGTTACGGATTGGACCACGGAATTTATGCACTCTTTACGCGTCGGCCCGGTCCGGCGCGTAGTGCGTTTATGGGCGGCAGGACGACGATGACGGCCTGAGGTGGAGGGGTTCCACCAGGACGCTATTGCAATGTCCCCCTGGCTGTCGTTGTTGTGTGGCGTGCTGGTGCTGGTCGCCGCCGCCTATCTCCTTTATGTCGTGCTGCGGCCCGAGTCGTTCTGAGCGGAGCCGGCCATGACTGAGATGCTTGTGATTATTGCCGCCAGCCTGCTGCTGGCGTGGCCGCTGGGCCTGTACCTGGCCCGCGTGATGCGTGGCACTCCGATGAAGGTCGACGTGCTGTTCCACTGGATCGAGAAGCCGCTGTACAGGGTGTTCGGGGTCGATCCGTCGCGCTCGATGTCCTGGCGCGGCTACGTGCTGGCCTTCGTGCTGAGCAACGTGGTGGTCGCGGTACTGACCCAGGCGGTGTTCATGACCCAGGCCTGGCTGCCGCTGAATCCGGACCAGATCCCGAACATGCGCTGGGACACCGCGCTGCACACGATGATCTCGTTCCTGACCAACACCAACCAGCAGCACTATTCTGGCCAGGCGCAGCTGTCCTATCTCTCGCAGATGACCGGCATCACCGGCCTGCAGGTGGTGACGCCGATGATGGGCCTGGCGCTGGCAGTGGCGACGCTGCGGGCGTTGTTCTCGCGTGCGCCGCAGGCTGCGGTGGCGACGGGTACCGGCGATGACCGCCAGGTGGCGGTGGGCAACTACTACGTGGACGTGGTGCGCCTGTGCGTGCGCTTCCTGCTGCCGCTGTGCCTGGTGTGGACGCTGGTGCTGACCAGCCAGGGCGTGCCGTCGACGATGACCGGTGGGCCGCAGGCCACGCCGATCGACGCCAGCGCCGGCATGGCCGAACAGAAGCTGCCGCTGGGCCCGGTCGCGGCGATGGTCGCAGCCAAGCAGCTGGGCGCCAACGGTGGCGGCTGGTACGGGCCGAACAGCAGCTTCCCGCTGGAGAACCCGACCCCGCTGTCGAATGCGCTGGAAATCGTCGGCATCCTGCTGGTGCCGATGGCGGTGATCTTCATGATCGGTGCGTTCACCGGCCGACGTCGCTTCGGCGCCCTGGTGTTCAGCTGCATGCTGGGCATGTCGCTGCTTTCCACCGGCGCGATGATGTGGAGCGAAGGACATAGCGCCAGCGCCGCCACGCCGCTGCTGATGGAAGGCAAGGAAGTGCGCTTCGGCGCCGATGGCACCGCGCTGTGGGCGGCGGTGACCACCCAGGTCTCCAACGGCTCGGTGAACGGCATGCACGATTCGCTGGCACCGCTGAGTGGCGGCATCGCGATGGTCAACATGCTGGTCAGCGCGATCTGGGGCGGCATCGGCTGTGGCCTGCAGCAGTTCATCGTGTACCTGCTGCTGGGTGTGTTCCTGGCCGGGTTGATGACCGGGCGCACGCCGGAACTGTTCGGCCGCAAGCTGGAGACGCCACAGGTGCGCCTGCTGGCCCTGCTGGTGCTGCTGCAGCCGATCACCCTGCTGGTGTTCACTGCGATCACCCTGGCCGTACCCGGCCTGGCGGGCACCTCCAACCCCGGCTTCCATGGCATCAGCCAGGTCTTCTACGAGTACGTCTCGGCCTACGCCAACAACGGCTCGGGCTTCGAAGGGCTGGGTGACGCCACGCTGTGGTGGAACCTGAGCTGCTCGCTGGTACTGCTGCTGGGCCGCTTCCCGCTGCTGATCATTCCGCTGGTGGTGGCCGCACAGCTGGCTGCCAAGCGCCAGGCCCCGGAGTCTGCCGGCAGCCTGCAGATCGAAACCCCGACCTTCGCCCTGACCCTGGTCTCGGTGATCGTCATCCTGACCGTGCTGCAGTTCATGCCGGCGCTGGTACTCGGCCCGATCGCCGACCACCTGAGCCTGGGACTGCACTAAGGACACCCTGATGAGTACCCAAGCAAGCTCAACCCGTAATACCCATGCAGCGCGCCCTGCCCTGCTGGATGGCGCCGGCCTGCGCCGTGCGCTGGTCGAAGCGGTGCGCAAGCTGTCGCCGATGCATCTGGTGCGCAGCCCGGTGATGGCGGTGGTGATGGCCGGCACAATCGTCGCCGCGATCGTCACTCTGACCGGCAATGCGCCGCTGGGCTTCGGCCTGGCAGTGACCGTGATCCTGCTGGTGACCGTGCTGTTCGGCAACTTCGCCGAAGCGGTGGCCGAAGCGCGTGGCCGTGGCCAGGCCGCCTCGCTGCGGCGTGCCCGCCAGGACCTGGTGGCACGCCGGCTGGCGGCGCCGCAGCCGGGCGCCGCCGAAACCCAGGTGCCGGCCGCCGAACTGCGCCCGGGCGACCATGTGATCGTCAGCGCCGGTGAACTGGTGCCGGCCGATGGCGAGATCGTGCAGGGCCTGGCCACCATCAACGAAGCGGCGGTGACCGGCGAATCGGCACCGGTGCTGCGCGAGGCCGGTACCGACCGTTCCGGTGTGATCGGTGGCACCAAGGTGCTGTCCGACCAGATCATCGTGCGGGTGACCGCCGAGCCGGGCCACAGCTTCCTGGACCGGATGATCGCGCTGGTGGAAGGCGCCAACCGCCAGAAGACCCCGAACGAGATCGCGCTGACCCTGCTGCTGGCGGCGATGACGCTGACCTTCCTGGTGGTGGTGGCCACGTTGCCGGCCATTGGTGCCGCCGTCGGCGTCAAGGTCGATCCGCTGCTGCTGATCGCGCTGCTGGTGTGCCTGATCCCGACCACCATCGGCGGCCTGCTGCCGGCCATCGGCATCGCCGGCATGAACCGTGCGCTGGCCGCCAACGTGCTGGCCAAGTCGGGCAAGGCGGTGGAAGTGGCCGGCGACGTCGACGTGCTGCTGCTGGACAAGACCGGCACCATCACCTACGGCGACCGCCAGGCCAGCCACTTCCATCCGTTGGCCGGCATCGACGCCAGCCAGCTGCGCGAGGCGGCACTGCTGTCCTCGCTGGCCGACCCGACCCCGGAAGGCAAATCGATCGTGCGCCTGGCGCGCGAACAGGGCTGTGCCACCGCCGAACCGGACCACGCCGAGTACCTGGCGTTCAGTGCGCAGACCCGCATGTCCGGCGTGGATCTGGAACATGGGCGGCAGATCCGCAAGGGCGCCGCCGATGCGATCCGCACCCACGTGCAGGCGCTGGGCGGCAACGTGCCGGCGGAACTGGCCGGTCGCGTCGAACAGGTCGCACGCAACGGTGCCACCCCGCTGGTGGTGGCCGAGGGCCGCCACGTGCTGGGCGTGATCGAGCTGTCGGACGTGGTCAAGCACGGCATGCGCGAGAAGTTCGCGCAGCTGCGGGCGATGGGCATCCGCACGGTGATGATCACCGGCGACAACCCGCTGACCGCCGCCGCGATCGCTGCCGAGGCCGGCGTCGATGACTACATCGCCGAGGCGCGCCCGGAAGACAAGCTGGCACGCATCCGCCAGGAGCAGGCCGGTGGCCGCCTGGTGGCGATGGTCGGCGATGGCACCAATGACGCGCCAGCGCTGGCGCAGGCCGACATCGGTCTGGCGATGAACTCCGGTACGCAGGCGGCGAAGGAGGCCGGCAACATGGTCGACCTCGATTCGGACCCGGCCAAGCTGCTGGCGGTGGTGGAAGTGGGCAAGCAGCAGCTGATCACCCGCGGCGCGCTGACCACCTTCTCGCTGGCCAACGACGTCTCCAAGTACTTCGCGATCCTGCCGGCGCTGTTCGCCGCGGCCGTTCCGACCATGGCCGCCTTGAACGTGATGCAGCTGTCGAGCCCGCGCAACGCGGTGCTGGCAGCGCTGATCTTCAACGCTCTGGTGATTCCCGCCCTGATCCCGCTCGCCCTGCGTGGCGTGCGCTTCCGCCCGGCCACTGCAACCGCACTGCTGCGCCGGAACATGCTGGTGTACGGCCTCGGCGGCGTGCTGCTGCCGTTCGCAGCGATCAAGGCGATCGACCTTCTTCTTGTCCTGGTATTCGGCGCATGAACCGTACTGCTTCCACTTCATCTTCCCTTCCGCGCGAACAAAAGGCCGAGGCCCGCGTGGCCAGCCTGCAGGACGGCGCCAGCTGGCGCCCGGCGATCGGCCTGGGCCTGGCCACCCTGCTGCTGGCCGGTGCGGTCTACGCCGGTATCGCCACCGGTTTTGCCGGCCTGGCCTACCCGACCCAGGCCGAGGGCAGCCTGCTGCGCGATGGCAACGGCCAGGTACGCGGCTCGGCATGGTTGTCGCAGCCGTTCACCGGTGACGGCTACTTCCAGGCACGTCCGTCGGCAGCCAACTACGACCCCATGGCCGCGGCCGGTTCCAACATGGCGCGCAGCAACCCGGCCCTGGCCGAGCGTGTTGCCGCCAGCACGGCTACAGTGGCCGCGCGCGAAGGTGTCGCCCCGGCGCAGGTGCCAGCGGACCTGGTCACCCAGTCCGCCGGCGGCCTGGATCCGCAGCTGTCGCCGGCGGCGGCGCGCCTGCAGGTGGCACGCGTGGCACGTGCCCGTGGCCTGCCGGTGGAACGCGTGCAGGCGCTGGTGCAGGCGCATACCGAAGGTCGCCAGTGGGGCCTGTTCGGCCAGCCGCGGGTGAACGTGGTGACGCTGAACTTCGCGCTGGACCACGCGGCCAAGGCACCGTGATACCGACCTGCACCGGCTGCGCGCACAATGGCGGCCATGACAGCGGCACCCATGACTGATGCGCGTACCCGCCAGGCCGATGCCCTGGTCGAAGGCCTGCAACGCGAAGCCGGCGGCAAGCTGACTGTGTTCCTCGGTGCGGCGCCGGGCGTGGGCAAGACCTACACCATGCTGACCCGCGCACAGGAACAGCTGCGCCGCGGTGTCGACCTGGTGGTGGGCCTGGTGGAAACCCACGGCCGCGCCGATACCCAGGCGCTGCTGGAGGGCCTGCCACAGCTGCCGCTGAAGGCAGTGGCCTATCACGGCCACATCCTGCAGGAGATGGATCTGGATGCCGTGCTCGCACGGCATCCGGCGCTGGTACTGGTGGACGAACTGGCCCACCGCAATGCGCCGGGCAGCCGCCATGAGCGGCGCTGGCAGGATGTGATGGAGCTGCTGGACGCCGGCATCGACGTCTGGACCACGGTCAACATCCAGCACCTGGAAAGCCTCAACGACGTGGTGATGCGGATCACCGGCGTACGCGTGAGCGAGACCGTGCCGGACGGCGTGCTCGACCGCCTGCATGACATCGTGCTGGTCGACCTGCCGCCACGCGAACTGATCGCGCGCCTGCAGCAGGGCAAGGTCTATGTGCCCGAACAGGCCGCGCAGGCGCTGCAGGCGTTCTTCTCGCCGGCCAACCTGACCGCACTGCGCGAACTTGCAATGCAGGAGGCCGCCGATCGCGTCGACAGCAGCCTGCGTGAGGCACGCGCTGCCCGTGGCGAGAGCAACCTGCCGCTGCGCCGCGGCGTGCTGGTGGCGATCGACGGCGGCGGCCAGAGTGAATACCTGGTGCGCGTGGCGCGACGCATCGCCGAACGCCGCGACGCACCATGGACCGTGGTGACCGTGCAGGGACGACGCCAGGACGAGGCGACCCAGCGCGAGATCGATGCGGCCTTCGCCCTGGCACGGCGGCTGGGCGGCGACGCCGAGCTGTTGCACGGATCGAGCATCGCCGACGCCCTGCTCGACCACGCCGCGCACAACGGCGTGTCCACCCTGGTGCTGGGGCGGACCCGCGAGCGCCCGCTGGCGCGGATGTTCAACCGAACGTTGACCCAGCAGCTGATCCAGCGCGGCGCGCATTACGAGATCACCATCATCAGCACGCCGCAGGCACGTGCGCGCTCGCGCCGCGAGGGCCTGCTGCCGCCGGTGCGCGGCATCAGCTACGAACCGGCGCAGGCACTGATCGCCACCGCGTTGGCCTGTGCGGTGGCATGGCTGGCCGAACGCTGGGTGGGCATGGCCGATCTGTCGATGGTGTTCATCGTGGCGGTGGTGCTGGTCGCTGCGCGCACGCGCGCCAGCGTGGCGGTGATGGCGGCGATCCTGTGCTTCCTCGCCTACAACTTCCTGTTCATCGCGCCGCGCTTCACCTTCGCCATCGGTGCACGCCAGGGCGTGATCACCGTGTTCCTGTTCCTGGCCGCGGCACTGGTGGCCGGGCGCCTGGCCTCGCGCCTGCGCATGCAGGTGATCGCGCTGCGCGCGGCCAATCGCCATGCGCGTGCGCGCCAGCAGCTGGGCCGCCAACTGGCCAGTGCCGCCGGCAACGGCGAGGTGGCGCAGGCGGGTCGGCATGCACTGGAACAGGCCATGGACGTGCCGGCGTGGCTGCGGATCGGCGCCGATACCGCAACCGGTGGCCGCAGCCAGCCCGGCGACACCGACCTGGCCGCCGCCGACTGGGCGCTGCGCCATGGCCAGCCCAGTGGCCGCTTCACCGACACCCTGGCCGGCGCGCAGTGGTGGTTCCTGCCGTTGCTGGATGGCGAGGACCGCGCGATCGGCGTGGCCGGCCTGTACCTGCCCGGCGCACAGGCGCGCCTGCTGCCCGAACAACGGCAGCTGGCCGAAGCAATGGTCGATGACATCGCGCAGGCCGCGCTGCGCACGCGGCTGGTGGCCGAACTGGAGCAGGCGCACGTCAGCAACGAGACCGAGCGACTGCGCTCGGCGCTGCTCTCTTCGGTGTCGCACGACCTGCGCTCGCCACTGGCGGCGATGATCGGCTCGGCCGACAGCCTGGCCAGCTATGGTGCGGCAATGGATACGGCCGATCGCCGTGCCCTGCTCGACACCATCCTGGTCGAGGGCGAACGGCTGGACCGCTACATCCAGAACCTGCTGGACATGACCCGCCTCGGCCACGAGGGATTGAAGATCAACCGCGACTGGATCGGCGTGGACGAACTGATCGGCTCGGCCGCACGGCGCCTGCAGCGCTACCAGCCGAAGGTGCGGCTGGAGCTGGACATTCCGGCCACGCTGGCGCCGATCTGGGTACACCCGGCGCTGGTCGAACAGGCGGTGTTCAACGTGATGGAAAACGCGGCCAAGTTCTCACCGCCGGATGCGGCCGTGCAGGTGCAGGCGCGCGAACTGGACGGCCAGCTGCGCATCGACGTGATCGATGCCGGCCCCGGCATTCCCGACGACGAGCGTGCGCGCATCTTCGACATGTTCTACAGCGTGGAGCGCGGTGACCGTGGCCGCCATGGCACCGGCCTGGGCCTGACCATCTGCCAGGGCATGATCGGCGCACATGGCGGCAGCGTGCAGGCGCTGCCCGGACGCGACGGTCGCGGTACCCTGATCCGCATCACCCTGCCCCTGCTCAAGCCAGCCTCCCACGATGAGCCCGACCCCGATTGATGCCAGCGTGCCGGCCGCGCGCGTGCTGGTGATCGATGATGAAACCCAGATCCGCCGGTTCCTGGACATCAGCCTGCGCGCGCAGGGCTACCAGGTGCGGCAGGCCGCCACCGGCCAGGAAGGCCTGCAGCTGGCCGCCAGCGAGGACATGGATCTGGTGATCCTGGATATCGGCCTGCCGGACATGGAAGGCCACGAGGTGCTGGAACAACTGCGGCAGTGGAGCCAGGTGCCGGTGATCATGCTGACCGTGCGTGCCGGCGAGGCGGAGAAGGTGCGTGCGCTGGATACCGGCGCGAATGACTACGTGACCAAGCCGTTCGGCACGCAGGAGCTGATGGCGCGGGTGCGGGCGCTGCTGCGCACGCGCAGCGTGCCCAGTGATGGCACGCCGCCGGTATTCGACGACGGCCACCTGCATGTGGACCTGGTCCGCCGTGAAGTGGCGCTGGATGGCGAGCCGGTAGCGTTGACCCGCAAGGAGTACGCGCTGCTGTCGCTGCTGCTACGCAACGCCGGGCGGGTGGTGACCCAGCCCCAGATCCTGCAGGAGATCTGGGGCCCGACCCACCAGCACGACACCCATTACCTGCGCATCCTGGTCGGCAAGCTGCGGCACAAGCTGGGTGATTCAGCGCTGGATTCGCGCTACCTGTTCACCGAACCGGGCGTGGGCTTGCGGTTCAAGGGGTAGTGCCGGCCGCTGGCCGGCAACCTCCTGAACCCCAGAACCATCCTGTGGTTGCCGGCCAGCGGCCGGCACTACCCGATCGATCCAATCCCGATCAATCAGAACCCCAGCGGGGTGTCGCCCAGCACCGGTTGCAACTGGCTGCGGAACAGCGCCTGGATGCGTTCCAGTGCCGCCTCGTCATTGCCTTCGAAACGCAGCACCAGCACCGGCGTGGTGTTGGAGGCGCGCACCAGGCCCCAGCCATCGGGGAAGTCCACGCGCAGGCCGTCGATGGTCGACAACCGACCGCCCACATACGGGTTGTCCGGCGACTGCGCCGCCGCCACCAGCATCGCCACCAGCGCATGCGGCGTGCCTTCGGCCACCGGCACCTTCAGCTCCGGCGTGGCCACCATCTCCGGCAGCTCTGCCAGTACCTCGTCCGGAGTCTCCTCGCGCTGGGCCAGGATCTCCAGCAGGCGCGCAGTCGCATACAGGCCATCGTCGAAACCGAACCAGCGCTCCTTGAAGAAGAAGTGGCCGCTCATCTCGCCAGCCAGCTCGGCATCGGTCTCGCGCATCTTCGACTTCATCAGCGAATGCCCGGTCTTCCACATCAGCGGGCTGCCACCATTGCGCAGCACGTGGTCGGACAGCTTGCCGGTGCACTTCACGTCGTAGATCACCATCGCGCCCGGATTGCGCATCAGCACGTCGGCGGCGAACAGCATCAGCAGGCGGTCGGCATAGATGATCTTTCCTTCGCCGGTGACCACGCCCAGGCGGTCACCGTCGCCATCGAAGGCGACGCCGAGATCGGCACCGAAGCGCTTCACCGTCTGCACCAGGTCTTCCAGGTTGGCCGGCTCGCTGGGGTCGGGATGATGGTTGGGGAAGGTACCGTCGACATCGCAGTACAGCGGGATGACTTCCGCACCGATCGCTTCCAGCAGCTGCGGCGCGAGCGCGCCGGCCACGCCGTTGCCGGCATCGGCCACGACCTTCAATGGGCGGTCCAGCTGCACGTCGTCGGCAATGCGCTGGATGTAGTCGGCGCTGACATCGCGCTGCTGGTAATCGCCCGGCTCGGCGGCCTGTACCAACCGGCCTTCAATGATGCGCTGGTAGAGATCGGTGATGGCATCGCCGGACAGCGTCTCGCCGCCGATGACCACCTTGAAACCGTTGTACTCGGGCGGGTTGTGGCTGCCGGTGACCGCCACGCAGGTGCCGGTACGCAGATGGAAGGCGGCGTAGTACACGACCGGGGTCGGTGCCAGGCCGATGTCGATCACCGCGCAACCGGCGCGCCTCAGGCCCTCGGCCAACCCTGCGGCCAGTTCCGGGCCGGACAGGCGGCCGTCGCGGCCGATCACCACCTCACGCAGGCCCTGCTCCAGGGCCACGGTGCCGATGGCCTGGCCGATCAGCGCCGCCGTTTTCGGCGTCAGTTCACTGCCAACCACGCCGCGGATGTCGTAGGCGCGGAAGATACCGGCCGCCAGTTCCTCGGCCGGAACCGGTGGCGGGGGCGGCGGTGCACTTTCAGTTGTGCTGGCCTCGGCCACCGGCGGCGGCGCCATCTGCAGGCTCTCGCTCAGGGTCGGGCCATGATCGGCTTCCGCCACGGTCGCCCGGCGCGGCAGCGGCAGCGACTTCGGCAGGCGGCCGCGCCCCACCACCAGCAGCACGGCGATGAACGCCAGCAGCAGCGCAACGATGGCGCTGGCCAGCGAACCCAGGCCCAGCGGACCAGGTTCGACATTGGGTACCGCGGCCACCAGCCGCAACGGCGTCCCCGGAATCGGCCGCGCCAATGCCTCGGCGCTTTCGGCCAGGCCGGCATCGCCCTGGGCGACGAGGTCATGCGCGCCCTGGCGCAGGCCAAGGAAACCGGCCGATGGCGCACTCACCTGGTCCAGCGGTGAGGTCAGCCGCAGCAATGGCTGGCGCACGTAGAGCACCGCCGGGCCGAGACTGCCCAGTTGAACCGGCGCTGCCAGGCCCAGGCGATTGCCACCGCCATCGCGGACCACGCGCAGGCTGGGCTTGCCTTCGGCCAATGCCGCTTCCAGCAGCGCCAATCGGGCATAGCCAAAGGCGGCCGGGTCGGCGTAGGCGTTGGCCAGATCGGCCGTCAGTACCTCGGCGTGCTCGACGCCGGTCCAGCTCTCGCGGACCGCGAGTGCCGCCGCAGCGGCATCACCGGCCTGCAGCGCCTGCTGCACGCGCTCGTTCTTCAGCTGCTGCTGCAGCTGCTTCAGCTGGCCGGCAGCGGCCTCCTGCAGGCCCTGCACGGCCTGGTCACGTGCAGCTTCCAGCGCCTGGCCGTTGGCCTCCTGGCGCCATTGCTGCACTGCGCTCCATCCGAACCAGCCGGCCAGCAGGATCAGCAGCACCCCCAGTAGTGGCGCACTGCGTCCCAACGACCGTCCCCGCTGTCCTTCCCCGATGCCGCTCATCGATGTCCCCTGTCAACGCACCCCGGTATGGCCGAATCCACCCGTTCCCCGCACGCTGTCGGTGAAAGTATCCACCACCTGCAGGCTGACGCGGGCAATCGGCACGATCACCAGCTGCGCGATGCGATCGCCCGGCTCGATGGTGAAGGCCTCGCGGCCACGGTTCCAGACGCTGATCAGCAGCGGGCCCTGGTAATCGGCATCGATCAGGCCGGTGCCGTTGCCGAGCACGATGCCGTGGCGATGGCCCAGCCCCGAGCGCGGCAGGATCACCGCGCACAGGTGCGGATCGGCGATGTGGATGGCCAGGCCGCTGGGCACCAGCGCGGTGTCGCCCGGCTGCAGGGTCAGCGCGGTATCCAGCGCCGCGCGCAGGTCCATGCCGGCGCTGGCCTCGGTTGCGTAGGCCGGCAGTGGCCAGCTGTCGCCGAAACGCGGGTCGAGCAGCTTGACCTGCAGCGGTAGGGAAGTGAAAGCCTGGGTCATGCCTGGAGTCTCCGCGCGATCAGCGCCAGCAGTTGTTCGGCCAGCTCACGCTTGGAGGTGGCCGGGAATACCTGTTCACCGTCCTGCCAGAAGGCCGTGGCGGCATTGTTGTCGCTCTCGAAACCGCCACCGCTGATGCCGACCTGGTTGGCGATCACCAGGTCGAGGCGCTTGTCGACCAGCTTGCCACGCGCGTATTTCTCCACGTCGTGGGTCTCGGCGGCGAAGCCGACCACCAGCTTCAGCGACTGGGTCTGCGCGGCGACTTCGGCAAGGATGTCCGGCGTGCGCACCAGCTCGATCACCAGCGACTGGCTGTCGGCGGTCTTCTTCAGCTTCTGCTGGGCCACCTGGCGCGGTGTGTAGTCGGACACCGCTGCGGCACCAATATAGATGTCGGCCGGCAGCGACTTCAGCACGGCATCGCGCATCTGCGCAGCCGAGCGCACGTCGACGCGCTGCACGCCGGGCGGCGTCGGCAGCTGTACCGGGCCGCTGACCAGCACCACCTGGGCGCCCATCGTCGCGGCGGCCGCGGCCAGGGCAAAGCCCATCTTGCCGCTGCTGCGGTTGCCGACGTAGCGCACCGGATCGATGTCTTCATAGGTCGGGCCAGCGCTGATCAGCAGGCGAAGGCCCTGCAGCGCGCGGGTTTCCGGTGCGACAACCGCCGCTGCAGCACCGCCATTGGCAGCCAGCGCGGCAACGATGTCGCCCGGTTCGGCCAGACGGCCGGGACCGGATTCGCCTTCGGCCAGCGGACCGTCGACCGGGCCGATCACCTGCGCGCCGCGCTGGCGCAGCAGGGCGATGTTGGCCTGGGTGGCCGGATGCAGCCACATGCGGTGGTTCATCGCCGGGCAGATCGTCAGCGGCGCGGTACTGGCCAGGCACAGGGTGCTGACCAGATCATCGGCGTGGCCCTGGGCCAGCCGGGCCAGCAGATCGGCGGTTCCCGGGGCAACCACGATGCGGTCGGCCCAGCGCGCCAGCTCGATGTGGCCCATGGCCTGTTCGGCGGCGCTGTCCCACAGCGTGGTGCGGGTGGGCTGCCCGGACAGGGCCTGGAAACTGAGCGGAGTGACGAACTGCTGGGCACCGGCGGTCATCGCCACCTGCACCTGGGCACCGGCGTCGCGCAGGCGACGCACCAGTTCCAGGGCCTTGTAGGCCGCGATCCCGCCTCCGACGCACAACAGCAGTTTCTGACCTTCCAGCGCGCGGGCCTGCGCGGGGGAAGCGTTGGGGGAGTCAGCCACCTGGAATTCCTGTGCAAACGAGGGCGCTAGCTTACCCGATGGTCGGTAATGTCCCGGTGCAGGGTGCACATAGCGGACAGCTATCAGTAGATGGAGCGCGCTGCGCCTGACCCTGGGTTAGCCGGGCATCGGTTTCGGACCTTTCCTATACCTCTGCGGGTCTGCGCTTTTGCAGAATCAGGCATTGGCTGCCGTCTGCCGTGGCCTGTTCGACCTTCGAGGAGCCTCGTGCATCCACGCATCATCATTGCCGACGACCATCCCGTGGTCCTGCATGGCATCCGTATCGTGCTGCAGACCCACCTGATGGACATCGTCGGCAGTGCACGTGACGGCGCCCAGCTGCTGGAGCTGGTGGACCACCACGACTGCGATGCGGTGCTGACCGACCTGTCGATGCCGGGTGACGGCCCGGACGGTCCAGAGCTGATCGACGCGCTGCGCGTGCGTCACCCCAGGCTGCCGGTGGTGGTGCTGACCGGCGCCCGCCATCCCGGGCTGCTGGACGGACTGCTGCGCGAGGGCATCAGTGGGCTGGTCGACAAATGCGCCGATTTCGCCGAACTGCCGCAGGCACTGAACGCCGCACTGGCCGGGCAGGTCTTCGTCTCCCAGCAGCTGCGCCACCACCTGCAGGCGCGCGACCTGCTGTTTCCACGCGAACCGTCGCCGCTGTCGGCGCGGGAACAGGAAGTGCTGGATCTGCTGGCGACCGGGCTCAGCGTGAATGCCGTCGCCGAACGCTGCGGGCGCAGCCCGAAGACCATCAGCCGGCAGAAGGCCGAAGCCAAGCGCAAGCTGGGCCTGCAGAACAACCAGGAACTGTTCGACTATCTGCAGACCCGACGCGGGTGAGGCATCGTCCGACCCGGTGCTGCGGTATGCACCGATGGGAGCCGTCACGCAGGCTGGCGATGATGCAGGCATGCCCATCCATGACTGGCCCGAACAGGAACGCCCCCGCGAGAAGCTGATCGCGCGCGGGCCCACGGCACTTTCCGACGCCGAACTGCTGGCCCTGTTTCTCGGCTCCGGGTTCGGTGGCCGCGATGCCGTGCAGACCGCGCGCGACCTGCTGCAGGCGCACGGCCCGTTGCGGGTGCTGCTGGACCGCCCCGCGCGTGACCTGGCCCGCCTGCCCGGGCTCGGCCCGGCGCGCAGCTGTACGCTGGCTGCCGGGCTGGAACTGGCCCACCGCTACCTGGCTGCCGAGCTGGAACACGGCGAAGCGGTCGGCAACAACCCGGCCGCGGTCGGCCGCTATCTGCAGCACCGCCTGCGCGGGCAGGCCCGGGAGATCTTCATGGCCCTGTTCCTGGACAACCGGCACCGCCTGATCGCCTGCGAGGAGCTGTTCCACGGCACCATCAACGCCGCACCGGTCTACCCCCGCGAAGTGGTGCGGCGCGCCCTGCTGCACAACGCGGCGGCGGTGATCCTCAGCCACAACCACCCTTCCGGCGACCCGGAACCCTCCAGCGCCGATACCCGCATCACCGACGAACTGCAGCAGGCACTGGCGATGGTGGACGTGCGCCTGCTGGACCACTTCGTGGTCGGTGAGGGCCGCCCCGTTTCGTTTGCTGAACGAGGCCTGCTGTCGCCGCCCCAGCCCCGCCTGTTCGGCTGAGCGCCCGCCCTCCGGGCGCCATCGGTCGCCCCCACAGGCAGGTTTCGGTCAGCGTGGCCGCTGGTATCTGCGCTAAAATGGGCGATTCCGCCGCTCATTCTCACAGCAGGCCTCGTGAAAAATCTCCTCCGCGCCCTGATCAGCCAAGGCATCGAAGCCTTGCGCGCCAATGGCACCCTGCCCGCCGACTCCCTGCCGCCGGACTTCGTGGTCGAGCGCCCGAAGACCCGTGACCACGGCGACTTCGCCACCAATGCCGCGATGCTGCTGGCCAAGGCCGCGCGCAGCAATCCGCGCGCACTGGCACAGGCGCTGGTCGAGGCACTGCCGCGCAGCGAGGACGTCAGCAAGGTCGAGATCGCCGGCCCCGGCTTCATCAATTTCCACCTGGCGCCGGCCGCGTACCAGCGTGAAGCCGCGTCGGTCATCAAGGAAGCCCACGACTACGGCCGCAACCTGTCCGGCAATGGCCGCACGGTGGGCGTGGAGTACGTGTCGGCCAACCCGACCGGCCCGCTGCATGTCGGCCATGGCCGCGCGGCGGCGATCGGCGACTGCGTGGCGCGTGTGCTCGACGCCAACGGCTGGAACGCCAAGCGTGAGTTCTACTACAACGACGCCGGCGTGCAGATCGAGAACCTGGCGCTGTCCACCCAGGCGCGGATCAAGGGCATCGCGCCGGACCAGGACGGCTGGCCGGAAGGCGGCTACCGCGGTGAATACATCGCCGACGTCGCCCGCGCCTACATGGCCGGCGCCAGCGTCGATCTGGAAGGCAGCACCGTGGTCGGCGCCAAGGACCCGGACGACATGCAGGCGATCCGTCGCTTCGCCGTGGCCTACCTGCGCAACGAGCAGAATCTGGACCTGGCCGCGTTCGGCGTCGACTTCGACATCTATTTCCTGGAAAGCTCGCTGTACGCCGACGGCAAAGTCGCCGAAGCGGTCGCCAAGCTGCAGGCCTCGGGTCATACCTATGAAGAAGGTGGCGCGCTGTGGCTGCGCAGCACCGACTTCGGTGACGACAAGGACCGCGTGATGCGCAAGTCCGACGGCACCTTCACCTACTTCGTGCCGGACGTGGCCTACCACCTGTCCAAGTGGCAGCGCGGCTACGAGCGCGCGATCACCGAGCTCGGCGCCGATCACCATGGTTCGCTGGCACGCGTGCGCGCCGGCCTGCAGGCGATGGAAGTGGGCATCCCGCAGGGCTGGCCGGAGTACGTGCTGCACCAGATGGTCACCGTCATGCGTGGCGGCGAGGAAGTGAAGCTGTCCAAGCGTGCCGGCAGCTACTTCACCCTGCGCGACCTGATCGAGGAGGCCGGCCGCGATGCCACCCGTTGGTTCCTGATCGCGCGCAAGCCCGATTCGCAGCTGACCTTCGACATCGACCTGGCCCGCCAGCAGAGCAACGACAACCCGGTCTTCTACGTGCAGTACGCGCACGCCCGCGTCTGCAGCCTGCTGCGCCAGGCACAGGAGAAGGGCCTGGTGTACGAACAGGGCAATGGCCTGGCCAACCTCGGCCGCCTGGCCGACGACGCCTCGCTGCTGCTGATGAACGAGATCTCGCGGTACCCGGAAGTGGTGGAGGCGGCCGGCGTGGCGCTGGAACCGCATCTGGTGGCGCAGTACCTGCGTGAATTGGCGCACGCGTTCCACACGTGGTATCACGGGACGCCGGTACTGGTGGAAGACGCTGCGGATCGCAACGCCAAGCTGACCCTGGCCTGCGCCGCGCGCCAGGTGCTGGCCAACGGCCTCGAACTCCTGGGCGTCAGCGCCCCGGAAAAAATGTAAGCATCAGGAGACGCAGTACACATGGCAGCACGACGCGGCAAAAACCAGGCACGACGCAACAGCAGCAGCCAGGGCACACCCGGATGGGTGTGGCTGGTCGCTGGCGTGGCGATTGCGGCCGTGGTGTTCCTGGCGGCGCCGAACCTGTTCAAGGGCGAAGGCGATGGCTTCCTTCGCGCCGGTCCGCAGCCGAACCCGAACGCGCAGCCTGCCCCGGTCGCTGATGCCGACAGCGATGTCGGCACCCAGCCGGCCGCGCAGCCGGCCACGCCGAAGCCGGCCGAACCGGAAAAGCCGGCCGCCACCCAGTACGACTTCTACACCCTGCTGCCGGGCAAGGAAGTTGAAATGTCCGACGCCGAACTGGCCGCCAGCGCGCGTGCCGAGGACCAGCGCCGGGCCAAGGCCGAAGCGCAGCGCGCGCAGGCGGCACTGGAAGGCAAGCCGGTTCCGCCGCCAGCGGCTACCGCGCCCGCACCGACGGCAACCGCCAGCGTGGCCAGCACCGCACCGGTGACCGCCACCAGCCGTCCGCTGCCGGCACCGCTGAGCGAACGACCGGCTGCGGCAACGCCTCCGGCCAGCACGCCGACGGCGTCGACCAGCACCGCCGCCGCCACTCCGGCAGCGCGTGCGGAAACCGCGCCGACCGCGGCCACTACCGCAGGCGCTGCGGCACCGGCTGCCGCTGACAATGCCCGCTACATCCTGCAGGCGGGTGCGTTCGGTGCCTCCGGCGATGCCGAAGCGACCAAGGCCAAGCTGGCGATGATGGGCCTGGCGGCACGCGTGGAATCGGCGCAGATCAACGGCAAGACCGTGTACCGCGTGCGCATGGGGCCGTATGGCAGTGCAGGTGAACTGTCTGAAGCCAAGCAGAAGCTGGATGGCACCGGCCTGCAGGCGATGGCGATCAAGGCACAGTGAGTCTGCCGAAGTGAATGAAAAGCCGGGCACAGCCCGGCTTTTTTTTGTCTGTGTAGAGTCGAGATCCTATGTTCGTGGTCAAGCCTGCTGGAAGCAGGCTTGACCCACCTTCAGCATGGCCGGATCGAAGTCCCGGCC
>NZ_JAXAXM020000031.1:0-35659 GCF_047500745.2 Stenotrophomonas sp. FR024 | reverse complement strand
GCCAGCGAAGTGCGCACCCTCGCCCAGCGCTCGGCCGCTGCCGCCAAGGAGATCAAGGGCCTGATCGATGATTCGGTCGGCAAGGTCGCCGAAGGCTCCAGCCTGGTACACCAGGCCGGCAGCACCATGGGCGAGATCGTCGCCTCGGTGCAGCGCGTAACCGACATCATGGCCGAGATCTCCGCAGCGTCGCAGGAACAGAGTGCCGGCATCGAGCAGGTCAACCAGACCGTGGTGCAGATGGACGAGACCACCCAGCAGAATGCTGCGCTGGTGGAAGAAGCCACCGCTGCCGCACGTGCAATGGAAGACCAGGCCGAGCAGCTGGGTGAAGCCGTGGCCCGCTTCCGGCTGGCATCACAGGGCACGACGGCCATCCCGGCACGCCCATTGGCGGCACCGGTACCGCGCCAGGTCGCAGCCGCCGCACCGGCCGCAAAGCCGGTCCCGGCGCGTACGCTGCGCACCGCGACGGCCCAGCCGGCGCTGGCCGCAGACGGCGACTGGCAGGAGTTCTGATGTACCCGGGGTCGGATCCCTTTCCTTCGGGAAAGGGATCCGACCCCTGACGCATGGAAAGTGATGCAATTCTCACTTCATAATCGGGCACAGTGGCCGATATCCCCATCGAGCCTCGCGCCAACGCGTGCTGGCGCCCGCCCCTGACCGTAGATTCCATGTCCGACGGCAACGACACTGCAGTGCATGATGTCCACGCGGCTGATGCCGCTGACGAACGTTTCCTGGTCCGTAATCCGCGCCAGCTGCGGCAGCTGTTGCGATCGCTGATCGACCAGCGATCACTGATCAATGCGCATATCGACGGCCGCGACCGCTCGTTCCCGACCGCGCTGCTTGAACTCGACGAGGACGACGACACCCTGCTGCTCGATGGCAGCCCGCAGGAGGCGTCCAACCGCGCCGCCGAACAGGCCGACCATCTGCTGTGCTTTGCCCAGCTCGAACGCGTGCTGGTGCGGTTCCGCCTGCAGGCACTGCAGCGTGTGGACAACGACGGCCACGTCGCCTTCCGTGCCCCTCTGCCGATTGAACTGGTCCATCTGCAACGACGTGAGATGTACCGGCTGGAGACGCCAGTCACCGATTCGCCCCAGCTGCTGATCCCCGCCGGCGAGAGCCGTGCCGAAGCGCTGTCGATGCGGGTGGTGGACATCAGCGGCGGCGGCCTGGCGGTGGCCGTACCTACCGACTGCGCGGTGTTCAGCCTGCAGAAGCGCTACCCGGCGATGCTGTCGCTGCCCGACGGCCCCGACCTGGAGATCGAGCTGGTCGTCTGCAACCTGCTGCCGCAGCGCCAACCCAATGGTATCGAGATCAAGCGCGTGGGCATGCGCTTCGACATCCTGCCGCGTGGCGCCGACAGTGCCATCCAGCGCTACATCTTTCGCATCGACCGCCAGCGCAAGGCGCGCCGCAACGGCGAGCTGTAAGGCCTCCCGACCGGTAGTGCTGGCCGCTGGCCGGCAATGGCCGTATCCACATTGCTGCCAGGTTGCCGGCCAGCGGCCGGCACTAGCGCTTCCCGTGTAGATCCACGCCATGCGTGGATGCCCCCATCTTCCCCGGTAGATCCACGCCATGCGTGGATGCCTTCCCCCGGCACCTAAAGTCCCCCGACGAGGGGCCGATATCGAGCCTGACACCGGGACTTCCGGCAGAACCAGGACCCCTCGATGAACGACAAGACCAGCTCCGCCGCCAGCGCCGGTGGCGAATTCCTCAGCTTCACCCTCGGTGCCGAGCACTACGGCGTGGACATCCTCAAGGTCCAGGAAATCCGCGGCTATGACGCGGTGACCCGGGTCCCGGATGCACCGGACTACATCAAGGGCGTGATCAACCTGCGCGGCACCATCGTCCCGGTGATCGACCTGCGCCTGAAGCTGCGCCTGGACGATGCCCGCTACGACGCCTTCACCGTGATGATCGTGCTGAACGTCGACGACCGCGTGGTCGGCATCGTCGTCGACAGCGTCTCGGACGTGATCCCGCTGTCGGCCGAGCAGATCCGCCCGACCCCGGAATTCGGCGCCGCCGTCGATACCCGCTTCATCTCCGGCATCGGCACGCAGGACGACCGCATGCTGATCCTGCTCGACATCGAGACCCTGCTGGACAGCGCCGACATGGGCCAGGCCAGCGTCGTTGAAGACGCCGCTGCCTGATCGAACGGACCTGCTTCACGTTCTGGTCACAAAACCCTTCAGTTCCCTCCGGCAGTGCCGATAGGGGGACAGAAGCCGGTCGCGCAGGAGCGCGCAGGACCGGAACGACCATCACCATCCCCGGAGATACACCTCGATGAAGTCCCTGCTTGCGTTCGTTTCGGCCGCTGTCCTGGCCACCACTGCTTCCGCCGCGTTCGCCCAGTCGGCCGACATGATCCCGCCGGAACTGGCACCGCGCTCGGTCGGCAAGGACGGCATGGTCTGCGGCAAGGTCGAGAAGGCCCGCTACGCAGAAGGTTCCGAAGGCCAGCCGACCTTCCTGTACATGGGCGGCGCCTTCCCGCGCCACACCTTCTCGGCCCGCATCGCTGGCGAGAACCGCGGCAAGTTCTCCTTCCCGCTGGAAACCCTGGAAGGCAAGACCGTCTGCGTGATCGGCAAGATCCAGCGCGACGCCTCGCGCGCCGAAATCGAAGTCAGCTCGCCGGCCGGCCTGAAGCTGGCCAACATCAAGTAATCCGCTGTCCGTCGAACCACGCCGGACCTGGTGCCGGCGTGGTTTCTGCTGCAACCGGGCCCGATGCCCGGGCGCGTCTGCCTTAGGAGCTCGCAACGCCCATGCCGTGGATCAACAACCTGAAACTGATGCCGAAGCTGCTGCTGACCTTCGGTGTCCTCCTGCTGGTGATGCTGCTGCAGGGTATCGTCGCCTATCGCGGCCTGCACTCGCTGAACAACGTCACCACCGAGCTGGCGGGTTCTCGCATGGAGAGCATCCGCATGGCCGGCGAGATGCGCGGCATGCTGGGTGAATACCGCAACGCCGCCTACCAGCAGCTGATCCGCGCCAGTGACGACGTCAAGGCTGATGCACGCAAGCAGACCGTCGAGCTGCGTACCAGCATGGACAAGTCGATCAAGGACTATCCGAAGCTGGTCGACAACGCACAGCAGAAGAAGCTGTTCGACACCTTCGCCAAGGAGTGGAAGGATGCCCTGGCCTCCTATGACAGCGTCACCGAGATGCTGGAACTGGACCTGCCGGACGACGCCATCGATACCTTCGTCGGCGAGACCCGCACCAAGCACCGCAAGGCCGCGTCGGCGCTGGAAGCGCTGATCGCCGAAGACAACCGCCTCGCCCGCGCCTCGCGCGAAGAGGCCGAATCCACCTACTCCGCCTCGGCCGTGCTGACCGTGATCGCCCTGCTGGGCGGCGCCGCACTCGGCCTGGTGCTGGTCTGGCTGTTTGCCCGTGCTCTGGTCGGCAGCGTGCGCGGCGCCGTCTCGGTTGCCAACGATGTGGCCGGCGGCAAGCTCGATGGCCACATCGACGTCAGCCGCCAGGACGAAGTGGGCGAACTGATGCAGGCGATGCAGCGCATGCAGCGCGACCTGCGCGAGCGCACCGAAACCGACCAGGCCATCGCCCGCGAGAACCTGCGCATCCGCACCGCGCTGGACTACAGCTCCACCGGCGTGTACCTGACCGACACCAGCAATACCATCGTCTACACCAATCGCGCCCTGCAACAGACCCTGAGCCAGTACCAGGACGACGTGCGCCGCGACCTGCCGGACTTCGACGCGCAGGCCTCGCTGATCGGCAAGCCGGTCACTGTGCTGGAGCATCGCGGCGAGATGGACCAGACCCTGCTGGGCAACCTGAAGGCACACGGCGTCGCCCGTCGCCCGATGCAGTACGGCGATGCCCAGTTCGCCCAGGTGGTCTCGACCATCCGCAATGAAGGCGGCGACACCGTCGGCTACGTGGTGGAATGGCGCGACCGCACCCAGGAAGCGCAGGTGGAAGCCGAAGTGGCCCGCGTGATCGCCCAGGCTGCTGCCGGCGACCTGTCCGGCCGCATCGATTCCAGCGACAAGGAAGGCTTCTTCCTGCAGCTGGCCCAGCAGATCAACGGCCTGCTCGACGCCAACGCCGGCAGCATCGAACAGATCTCCGGCCTGCTCGCCGCGCTGTCGCAGGGTGACCTGACCGTGCGCATGCATGGCGACTACCAGGGCGTGTTCGCCCGTATGCGTGACGACGCCAACGCGACCGCCGCGCAGCTGAGCGAGATCGTCACCCGCATCAAGCAGTCCAGCCGCGCGATCAGCTCGGCCGCCGGCGAGATCGCATCGGGCAACAGTGACCTGTCGCGCCGCACCGAGCAGCAGGCCGCCAACCTGGAAGAAACCGCCGCCTCGATGGAGGAGCTGACCTCCACCGTGCGCCAGAACGCCGAGCATGCCCGCCAGGCCAACCAGCTCGCCATCGGCGCGCATGGCGTCGCCTCGCAGGGCGGTGAAGTCGTCGGCCAGGTGGTCACCACCATGTCGGCCATCGAAGCCTCGTCGAAGAAGATCGCCGAGATCATCAGCGTCATCGACGGCATCGCCTTCCAGACCAACATCCTGGCGTTGAACGCCGCAGTGGAAGCCGCACGCGCCGGCGAACAGGGCCGTGGCTTCGCCGTGGTCGCCAGCGAAGTGCGTACCCTCGCCCAGCGCTCGGCCGCCGCGGCCAAGGAGATCAAGGGCCTGATCGATGATTCGGTCGGCAAGGTCAACGACGGCTCGGCACTGGTGCACAAGGCCGGCGCCACCATGGGCGAGATCGTCGCCTCGGTGCAGCGCGTGACTGACATCATGGCCGAGATCTCTGCGGCTTCGCAGGAACAGAGTGCTGGCATCGAGCAGGTCAACCAGACCGTGGTGCAGATGGACGAAACCACCCAGCAGAACGCCGCGCTGGTGGAAGAAGCCACCGCCGCCGCACGCGCAATGGAAGAACAGGCCGGTCACCTCAGCGAGGCCGTGTCGATCTTCGTGGTGGATGAAGCCGAGACCGTGGTTGCCCCACGCATCGCCGCTACCCCGGCCCCGCGCGCTGCCGCACCGGCCGCACCGGCCCCGGTCGCCTCGCCGGCCCGCCGCACCGCCGGTGGTCGCCCCATGGCCACCGAACTGGCCGACGGAGACTGGCAGGAGTTCTGATGCCTGCCTGACCTGATGTACGAGAACGCCCTGGCCCTGCGCTGGGGCGTTTTTGTTTACGGGGTATCTGGATATCCAGCCAACGGCGAAGCCCCTCGGGGTGGTCGCGGTAGGCGCGTGGCTACTGAGGGTTGGCCGGGAGGGTGGGCTGCGCAGGGGCCGCTGCAAGTACGTCCATGTAAGCTCGGTCGCCGCATCCATGCGGCTCACGCCCCTGCGCAGCCCACCCTCCCGGCCACGGACAGTTTCCGTGCGCGTCCACCCCGGATTGAAGAAAGAAGAGCAAGAGCAACAGCACCGCTTCCGGGTTCAGATTCGCTTTCCGCAGGAAAACGGATCTGCCCCCTCTTCCCACTTGGAAACCCAACGCTCTTGCCGTCCGTCACAGGAATGCCGAGAGGGCTGGGTCGGGGTGGGCTGGCGGGACCGTTGGCGCCATGGATGGCGCCATCGAGCCCCCAAGGGTGAGGGCGCTTTGCTTGCGAAGCACTGCTTCGCAAGCGCCCGAACGCCCAGCCGCCAGCGGCTGGGCCGGACCGCGGAGCGGGGTTTACGGCGTGTCCCGCCAGCCCACCCCGACCCAGCCTCCCACTGAAAATTCAGAGCCGACCAACCGCTGTTGCTGTTGCTGTTGCTTCAAAAGCCTGCCGCAGGCAGCGCCGCAGCCGCCGCTGCAAGGAAACCTGAATACGTTCGGACACCGCACCTCAATCCCCCGCCCGCGCGGCCGATAACGGGGTTGTCACCGCTTGTCCCGCTGTGACCGGCACGGCGCCGCCCGCCCGCTTCGACCTGGTCCTGCTCGATGAATCTCATGCATCGCTGGCAACACTACTTCAGCAACCTCTCCGTCCGGCGCAAGCTCAACCTGCTGACGCTGCTCATCGCGCTTGGCGTGATCGCGCTCTCGGTGATCGCCGCCCGCATGCAGTACCTCGACCTGACCGAGACCCGCAAGACCGCGCTGAAGACCCAGGTCGAACTCAGCTACGGCATCCTCCAGCACTACCATCGCCTGGCCGGTACCGGCGAGCTCAGCGAGGACGCTGCCAAGGCCGCTGCCCTGCAGGCGCTCGAAGTGATGCGCGCCGATAATGATGCCTACTATTTCAACATCTACGACACCGGCTACCGCCTGCTGATGCACCCGTTCCGCAAGGACCTGGTCGGCAAGGACATGAAGGACTTCCGCACCGACGACGGCGTGCGCATCTACTACGACCAGGTGGAAGCAGCCAAGGCCGGTGGCGGCTTCGTCAACTACCGCTGGGCCAAGCCCGGCAGCAAGGGCGAGGTCGAGAAGGTGGCTTACGCCGGCCTGTTCGCGCCCTGGAACTGGGTGGTCAGCAGTGGCGTCTACATGGACGACGTGCAGAAGCAGGCACTGGTGTTCACCGCCATCATGGCCGTCTCCGGTGGCGTGCTGGTACTGATCGTGCTGGCCCTGAGCTGGCTCATCGGCAACCGCATCGCCATACCGCTGAAGCAGGCAACGGCCGTCGCCGAGGGTATCGCCCGCGGCAAGCTGGACAGCCACATCGGCCCGCAGCCGCATGACGAGACCGGCCGCCTGCTGGACGCCATGTCGGGCATGCAGCAGCAGCTGCACGCGGTGATCAGCGGCCAGCGCGAGATGGCGCGTCGCCACGACGGCGGCGAACTGAGCTACCGCATCGATGCCAGCGCCTTCCCCGGCGAGTACGGGCTGATGGTGCAGGAAACCAATGCTCTGGTCGGCGGCCACGTGCAGACCCTGCACGATGTGCTGGACGTGGTGCAGCAGTACGCGGTGGGCGATCTGAGCCGCGACGTCGCGCGCTACCCCGGCGAGAAGGCCGCGATGACCACCACCGTCGACACGGTCAAGGCCAACCTCGGCCGCATCAACGCCGAGATCAAGCAGCTGGCCAGTGCCGCCGCCGCAGGCGACTTCAGCCGCCGTGGCGACGCGCAGCGCTTCGATCACGATTTCCGCCTGATGCTGGAAAACCTCAACGCGATGATGGCGGTCAGCGATGACAACCTCGGCAAGCTCTCGCAGCTGCTGTCGGCCATCGCCGAAGGCGACCTGACCGCGCGCATGCACGGCGACTACCAGGGCGTGTTCGCACGCATGCGTGACGACGCCAACACCACCGTCACCCAGCTGACCCAGATCGTCGGCCAGATCCAGGCCAGCGCGTCCAGCATCACCCTCGCCGCCGGCGAGATCGCCTCAGGCAACAGCGACCTGTCGCGCCGTACCGAGCAGCAGGCAGCCAATCTGGAAGAAACCGCCGCGTCGATGGAGGAACTGACCTCCACCGTGCGCCAGAACGCCGAGCACGCCCGCCAGGCCAATCAGCTGGCGATCGGCGCGCAGGGTGTTGCTTCTCAAGGCGGCAGCGTGGTCGGCCAGGTGGTCAACACCATGTCGGCCATCGAAGCCTCGTCGAAGAAGATCGCCGAGATCATCTCGGTCATCGACGGCATCGCCTTCCAGACCAACATCCTGGCGCTGAACGCCGCAGTGGAAGCCGCACGCGCCGGCGAACAGGGCCGTGGCTTCGCCGTGGTCGCCAGCGAAGTGCGCACCCTCGCCCAGCGCTCGGCCGCTGCCGCCAAGGAGATCAAGGGCCTGATCGATGATTCGGTCGGCAAGGTCGCCGAAGGTTCCAGCCTGGTACACCAGGCCGGTAGCACCATGGGCGAGATCGTCGCCTCGGTGCAGCGCGTGACCGACATCATGGCCGAGATCTCCGCGGCTTCGCAGGAGCAGTCGGCCGGCATCGAGCAGGTCAACCAGACCGTGGTGCAGATGGACGAAACCACCCAGCAGAATGCTGCGCTGGTGGAAGAAGCCACCGCCGCCGCACGTGCGATGGAAGAACAGGCTGGCCAGCTGGCCGACGCCGTGGCGATCTTCCGCCTGGACAACCAGGTCTCGGCCGCGATGAAGGCGGTGGCCGCGCGTGTCGAGCCGGTGCATGTTGCCGCCGCCGTGGCGCGTCCGCGGCCGGCTCCGACGCCAGCACCGGTTCGCCGCACCGGCAGCAACGCCAGCACCTTCGTCGCCAGCGACAGCGACTGGCAGGAATTCTGAGACCCACCCGCGGCGGCTTCGGCCGCCGCCTCTGCCGATGGACACGTCCCCCGTGCAAAGTCCTACTCCCATCGTCACCGGCCCACGCGAATTCGAGTTCGCCGACCGTGATTTCCGCCGCGTCTGCGACCTGATCTACCAGCGCGTGGGCATCGCCCTCGCCCCGGCCAAGCGCGACATGGTCTATGGCCGCCTGTCGCGCCGCCTGCGCACGCTGGGCATGCGCAGCTTCCAGCAGTATCTGGACCATCTGGAGCAGGAAGACGGTGACGAGTGGCAGGCGTTCACCAACGCCCTGACCACCAACCTGACCTCGTTCTTCCGCGAACCGCACCACTTCGACAAGCTGCGCGAGGAGCTGCAGCAGCGCTCCAGCCGCACGCCGCTGCTGCTGTGGTCGTGCGCCGCCTCCACCGGCGAAGAGCCCTACTCGATGGCGATCACCGCCTGCGAGGCCTTCGGCACCCTGAAGCCGCCCGTACGCATCATCGCCACCGACGTCGACACCCAGGTGCTGGCCACCGCCGGCCGGGGCGTCTACAACATCGATCGCGTCACCAGCCTCGATCCGGACCTGCGCCGCCGCTACTTCCAGCGTGGCAGCGGCCCCAACGAGGGCCAGTGCCGCGTGCTGCCCGCACTGCGCGAGCTGATCGAGTTCCGCCCATTGAACCTGCTTGCCCCGCGCTACGACGTCGGCGGCCCGTTCGACGCACTGTTCTGCCGCAACGTGATGATCTACTTCGACAAGCCGACCCAGCGCGCGATCCTCGGCCGGCTGGTACAGCACCTGTCCGACGATGGCCTGCTCTACACCGGCCACTCGGAGAACTACCTGCATGCCGCCGACCTGATCCAGCCCTGCGGACGCACCCTATACCGCCGTGCGGCAAAGGCAGGCGCATGAACGCATCGCTGCGCACCGATGATGTGATGCGTTACCAGGACGCGCGCTTCAAGACCATTGCGGCCAAGCTGCTGCCGACCCAGTACCTGGTGGTCGATGACACCACTGCGCTGACCACCACGCTGGGCTCCTGCGTGGCGGCCTGCCTGCGCGACCCGGTGCTGAAGATCGGCGGCATGAACCATTTCCTGTTGCCCGAGGGCAATGCCGGCGACGGCGCACCTGCGCGCTATGGCAGCTACGCGATGGAACTGCTGATCAACGACATGCTCAAGCGTGGCGCCCACCGCAAGCGCATCGAGGCCAAGGTGTTCGGCGGTGCCAACGTGCTGAAGGGTTTCACCAGCAACCCGGTCGGCACGCGCAACGCCGAGTTCGTGCGCCAGTACCTGCAGGCCGAGCACATCCCGATCATTGCCGAGGATCTGTGCGGCATCCATCCGCGCAAGATCTGGTTCTTCGCCGATACTGGCCGCGTGGTGGTGCAGCGCCTGCCGCATGCCCATGAGGCCGAAGTGGCCGCGACCGAATCGGCCGTGCGTGCACGCCTGTCCAAGGCCCCGGTCACCGGTGGCGTGGAGCTGTTCGAATGACCCTGACCGGCAACGCCCCCTGCCGGGTCCTGATCGTCGACGACTCAGCCGTCGTGCGCCAGATGCTCACCGAGATCCTGTCCAGCGATCCGTCCATCGACGTGGTCGGCACCGCCGCCGACCCGCTGCTGGCGCGCGAGAAGATCAAGCGCCTGGCCCCGGACGTGATCACGCTGGACGTGGAAATGCCGCGCATGGACGGCCTGGCGTTCCTGGAAAACCTGATGCGCCTGCACCCGCTGCCGGTGGTGATGATCTCCTCGCTGACCGAACGCGGCGCCGACACCACCCTGCAGGCACTGGCGTTGGGTGCTGTGGATTTCGTCTCCAAGCCGAAACTGGACGTGGCGCGCGGCCTGCAGGGCTACGCCGACGAGATCATCGCCAAGGTCAAGATGGCGGCGCGCTCACGGGTGCGCCCGCTGGTGCGTGCGGCCGCTCCGAAACTCCTGCTGGAAGCAGCTCCTGCAATGCGGCCAGCTGCACCGCAGTTCCGCACCACCGACCGGCTGATCGCGATCGGCTCATCGGCCGGTGGCACCGAAGCGCTGCGTGTGGTGCTGGAAGGCATGCCCGCCGACGGCCCGGCCGTGGTGATGACCCAGCACCTGCCGGCCAGCTTCAGCAGCGCCTTCGCCGAACGACTGGATCGCCATTCCGCCATGGCAGTGCGTGAGGCCAGCGACGGTGAAGCGGTGCTGCCCGGCCACGCCTACCTGCCACCGGGTGGCAAGCATCTGCGGATCATCCGCGACGGTGCGCGCTGGCGCTGCCGGGTCGACGACGGCCCGGCAGTGAACCGGCACAAGCCGGCGGTGGACGTGTTGTTCCGCTCGGTCGCGCAGAACGCCGGTGGCAACGCCATCGGCGCCATCCTCACCGGCATGGGCGATGACGGTGCACGCGGCCTGCTGGAAATGCGTCAGGCCGGCGCACCGACACTGGTGCAGGACGAGGCCACCAGTGTGGTCTGGGGCATGCCCGGTGCCGCGTTCAAGCTCGGCGCCGCCGAGGAACAGGTGCCGCTGGAACGGATTGCCGAGCGGTTGCTGGCGCTCGCGCGCGGCTGATTGCGCGCCCCGGCTCAAGGACTCCGCTTGCAGTAGATCCACGCCATGCGTGGATGCCGTTGTAGAGTCGAGCCATGCTCGACTCATCGCGCATGGCGCGAACAGCAGCCAAGCATGGACTCGGTGCTACAGGCCATCAGGCAACAAAAAAAACCCCGGCTTTCACCGGGGGTTCTTCGTTTCAACGGGTTGCCGGCCAGCGGCCGGCACTACCATGCGTCGTCCGCTCACAAAATACCCCCGGCGCGAGCCGGAGGCTTTTCGTTACCGCATCAGGCGGCGACCGTCTTGGCCACGTCCTGGTATTCCTCGATCTGGTCGAAGTTCATGTAGCGGTAGATCTCCGCACCATTGGCGTTGATCACACCGATGTCCGCCATGTACTCCTCCTTGGTCGGGATGCGGCCCAGACGCGAGCAGATCGCCGCCAGTTCCGCCGAACCCAGGTACACGTTGGTGTTGCGGCCCAGGCGGTTCGGGAAGTTGCGGGTCGAGGTCGACATCGCGGTGGAGCCTTCGCGGATCTGCGCCTGGTTGCCCATGCACAGCGAGCAGCCCGGCATTTCCATGCGTGCACCGGTGGCGCCGAAGGTGCCGTATACGCCTTCCTTGGTCAGCTCCGAGGCATCCATCTTGGTCGGCGGGGCCACCCACAGGCGGGTCGGCAGGTCACGCTTGCCTTCCAGCAGCTTCGCAGCGGCTCGGAAGTGACCGATGTTGGTCATGCACGAACCGATGAACACTTCGTCGATCTTGGCGCCGGCCACTTCGGACAGGGTCTTCACGTCGTCCGGGTCGTTCGGGCAAGCCACGATCGGCTCGTGGATGTCGGCCAGGTCGATCTCGATGACGGCGGCGTATTCGGCGTCGGCATCCGGCTCCAGCAGCTCCGGGTTGGCCAGCCACGCTTCCATCTTCTCGATACGGCGCTGCAGCGAACGCGGATCCTGGTAACCCTCGGCAATCATCCACTTCAGCAGGGTGATGTTGCTGTTGAGGTACTCGATGATCGGCTCCTTGTTCAAGCGCACCGAGCAACCGGCCGCCGAACGCTCGGCCGAGGCGTCGGACAGCTCGAACGCCTGTTCGACCTTCAGCTCCGGCAGGCCTTCGATTTCCAGGATGCGGCCGGAGAAGATGTTCTTCTTGCCAGCCTTGGCCACGGTCAGCAGGCCCGACTTGATCGCGTACAGCGGGATCGCGTTGACCAGGTCACGCAGGGTCACGCCCGGCTGCATCTTGCCCTTGAAGCGCACCAGCACCGACTCCGGCATGTCCAGCGGCATCACGCCGGTGGCAGCGGCGAAGGCGACCAGGCCCGAGCCGGCCGGGAACGAAATGCCCACCGGGAAACGGGTGTGCGAGTCACCACCGGTACCGACGGTGTCCGGCAGCAGCATGCGGTTGAGCCAGCTGTGGATCACGCCATCGCCCGGACGCAGCGAAACGCCGCCACGGGTGGAGATGAACTCCGGCAGGGTGTGGTGGGTCTTGACGTCCACCGGCTTCGGGTAAGCGGCGGTGTGGCAGAACGACTGCATCACCAGGTCGGCCGAGAAGCCCAGGCAGGCCAGGTCCTTCAGCTCGTCGCGGGTCATCGGGCCGGTGGTGTCCTGCGAGCCGACCGAGGTCATCTTCGGTTCGCAGTAGGTGCCCGGGCGCATGCCCTGGCCTTCCGGCAGGCCACAGGCGCGGCCAACCATCTTCTGCGCCAGCGAGAAGCCCTTGCCGGTATCGACCGGCTGCACCGGCAGGCGGAACAGATCGGTCGGGGCCAGGCCCAGCGCTTCGCGCGCCTTGCCGGTCAGGCCACGGCCAATGATCAGCGGAATGCGGCCACCGGCGCGCACTTCGTCGAACAGCACTTCGGACTTGACCTGGAACTCGGCAATCACTTCGCCGTTCTTCAGCGCCTTGCCTTCGTACGGACGCAGCTCGACCACATCGCCGTGCTCCATCTTCGACACGTCCAGCTCGATCGGCAGTGCGCCGGCATCTTCCATGGTGTTGTAGAAGATCGGGGCGATCTTCGAACCCAGGCAGACGCCACCGGCGCGCTTGTTCGGGATGAACGGAATGTCATCACCGGTCCACCACAGCACGCTGTTGGTGGCCGACTTGCGCGAGGAACCGGTGCCGACCACGTCGCCGACGTAGGCCACCAGGTGACCCTTGTCCTTCAGGTCGAGGATCTGCTGGATCGGGCCGCGCTTGCCGTCTTCTTCCGGGGTGAACGGCGCGTCGTCGCGCTTGTTCTTCAGCATCGCCAGGGCGTGCATCGGGATGTCCGGGCGGGTGGTCGCGTCCGGCGCCGGCGACAGGTCGTCGGTGTTGGTCTCGCCCGGCACCTTGAACACGGTGACGGTCAGGCTCTGCGGCACTTCCGGGTTGCCAGTGAACCACTCGGCATCGGCCCAGCTCTGCAGCACGGCCTGGGCGTTGGCGTTGCCGGCCTTGGCCTTTTCCTGCACGTCATGGAAGGCATCGAACACCAGCAGGGTCTTCTTCAGACCGTTGGCGGCGATGGTGCCGACGCTGGCATCGTCCAGCAGCTGCACCAGCGGTGCGACGTTGTAGCCGCCAAGCATGGTGCCCAGCAGTTCGGTGGCGCGCTCGCGGCTGATCAGCGGGTTCTGCTCGCTGCCCAGCGCGATCGCCGCCAGGTACGAGGCCTTGACCTTGGCCGCGTCATCGACGCCGGCCGGCACGCGGTGGGTCAGCAGGTCGAGCAGGAACTCGGCCTCGCCCTGCGGCGGGTTCTTCAGCAGTTCGATGACATCGGCCGTCTGCTGCGCGCTCAGCGGCAGCGGCGGGATGCCAAGCGCAGCGCGCTCGGCGACGTGGTGGCGGTAGGCTTCCAACATGACAACTCCCGGGTAATGCGTAGGTTGAAAAAACAAAGTGGGCTCAGGCTTGCGGCACGATCAGCTTCAGGCCCTTGAAGTAGTCGCGGTAAAACGTGTCGTTCCAGGTGATCAGGCCATCGCACTGCAACAGTGCGTGGGCGCCGACCATGAATTCGTCCAGGCTGCGGCGGCTGCCGCTGCGCTGACGGTGGCGGCGGTGCATCTCGCCGGCGCGCAGCGCCGACTTGGCTTCCATCGGGTTGAAGTGCACGCCCATTTCTTCCAGCGCTTCGAGCACCTCGGCACCGCCACGCAGCGATGCGCAGACCTCGGCCAGGGTCGCGCCGCAGACCACCACGCGGCCACCGACCAGGCTCTGCCTGAGGATGGCTTCCACGGCATCGGCCTGCGGGCCATTGCTGAGCAGCTCGACCAGCACCGGAGAGTCGACGGCGATCATCACGGCTTATTCCTCGTCACGCACCGCACGTACCGCTGCGTCGGACGACTCGAAACCGTCCAGCGCGAACTTGCCGCGCGCCCGTGAAATGGCATCGTCAACACTCTTGCGCAGGATGATGCGGCTGCCGTCCAGCTCGACCTTCAGCAGCGTGCCCTTGGTCAGGCCGAGGGCATCACGCACCGCCTTGGGCAGGGTGATCTGTCCGCGTTCTGCAACAGTGGCTTCCATCGGTAGGCCCTCCAGAGTATGCACAAATTATACATACTTCCCCGGGCATACTTCCACCCTGAACAGGACCGGCAACCCGCCAGCCCTTGCCTCGCAAAGGATCGGCCACAAACGTGACATACGCCATACACCTTCCCCTGTAGTCTGGAACCGATGCCGCAGGCCGGAACCCGGCCCGGGTGAATCCATTCAGTTTCGGGTTCATACTGGAACCACCGGGGCCGTCAGGCCCGCGGCGACCGCAAGCAGGTCCGCCCATGCGCGGGCCACTGCAAGCCATCCGCAAGAAGGAGTTACCCCGCATGAGCGATTCGTTCTCCACCCGCAGCCAGCTGAACGTCGGCGGCAAGACCTACGACTACTTCAGCCTGCCCACGCTGGGCCAGCGCTTCGATATCTCCCACCTGCCCTACTCGATGAAGATCCTGCTGGAGAACCTGCTCCGGCACGAGGACGGCGGCATCACCGTCGGCAAGGACCACATCGAAGCCGTGGCCCGCTGGAACCCGGCGGCCGAGCCGGACACCGAAATCGCCTTCATGCCGTCGCGCGTGGTCCTGCAGGACTTCACCGGCGTGCCCTGCGTGGTCGACCTCGCCGCGATGCGCGACGCGGTGGTCAAGCTCGGCGGCTCGCCTGAGCAGATCAACCCGCAGATTCCCTCCGAACTGGTCATCGACCACTCGGTGCAGGTCGACGTGTTCGGCAAGCCGGACGCGCTGGACCTCAACGGCAAGATCGAGTTCCAGCGCAACCAGGAACGCTACGGCTTCCTGCGCTGGGGCCAGAAGGCCTTCGACAACTTCAAGGTAGTGCCGCCGAACACCGGCATCGTCCACCAGGTGAACCTGGAGAACCTGGCCCGCGTGGTGATGACGGCGGACAAGGACGGCAAGGCGGTCGCCTACCCCGATACCGTGTTCGGTACCGACAGCCACACCACCATGATCAACGGCATCGGCGTGCTGGGCTGGGGCGTGGGCGGCATCGAAGCGGAGGCGGCCATGCTCGGCCAGCCGTCGTCGATGCTGATCCCGCAGGTGGTCGGCTTCAAGCTGACCGGCAAGCTGCCCGAAGGCGCCACCGCCACCGACCTGGTGCTGACCGTCACCCAGATGCTGCGCAAGCTGGGCGTGGTCGGCAAGTTCGTCGAGTTCTACGGTGACGGCCTGCAGCACCTGCCGCTGGCCGACCGTGCCACCATCGGCAACATGGCGCCGGAATACGGCGCCACCTGCGGCATTTTCCCGATCGACGCCGAGTCGCTGAACTACCTGCGCCTGTCCGGCCGCAGCGAAGAGCAGATCGATCTGGTTGAAGCCTATGCCAAGGCGCAGGGCCTGTGGCACGAACCGGGCAGCCCGCACGCGCAGTACAGCACCACGCTGGAACTGGACATGGGCACGGTGAAGCCGTCGCTGGCCGGCCCGAAGCGTCCGCAGGACCGCGTGCTGCTGGAAGACGTGCAGAAGAACTACCGCGAGGCACTGGTCGGCATGACCACCAACCGCGACAAGCGCAGCGATGACGTCTCCTCGTTTGTCAACGAAGGCGGCGGCGCAGCGGTCGGCAACGAGCAGCTGGCCAAGGGCTACGCCGATATCGAAACCGAAGGCCGCAAGGTCCGCCTGAAGGATGGTGCAGTGGTCATCGCTGCCATCACCTCGTGCACCAACACCTCCAACCCGGCGGTGATGATCGGTGCCGGCCTGCTGGCCCGCAACGCGGCCGCCAAGGGCCTGAACCGCCAGCCGTGGGTCAAGACCTCGCTCGGCCCGGGCTCGCGCGTGGTCACCGACTATCTGGAAAAGGCCGGCGTACTGAAGGAGCTGGAGAAGATCGGCTTCTACGTGGTCGGCTACGGCTGCACCACCTGCATCGGCAACTCCGGCCCGCTGCCGACCGAAGTCAGCGCTGGCATCGCCACCGGCGATCTGGTCGTCACCTCGGTACTGTCCGGCAACCGCAACTTCGAGGGCCGCGTGCATCCCGAAGTAAAGATGAACTACCTGGCCAGCCCGCCACTGGTGGTGGCCTACGCCATCGCCGGCACCACCGACATCGACCTGACCACCCAGCCGCTGGGTACCGGCAGCGATGGCCAGCCGGTGTTCCTGCGCGACATCTGGCCGAGCAACAAGGAAATCGGCGACGTCATCGCTGCCACCATCGGCCCGGAGATGTTCAAGCAGAACTACGCCGATGTGTTCAAGGGTGATACCCGCTGGAACACCATCGCCTCGCCGGACGGCAACCTGTACGAGTGGAGCGATGCCTCCACCTACATCAAGAACCCGCCGTACTTCGATGGCATGACCATGCAGACCGGCAGCATCGACGACGTGCATGGTGCACGTGTGATGGGCCTGTTCGGCGATTCGATCACCACCGACCACATCTCCCCGGCCGGCAACATCAAGAAGGACTCGCCGGCAGGCCGCTTCCTGCAGGAACGCGGCGTGCAGCCGGCCGACTTCAACAGCTACGGCAGCCGCCGCGGCAACGATGACGTGATGGTCCGCGGCACCTTCGCCAACATCCGCATCAAGAACCTGATGTTCGGTGGCGAGGAAGGCGGCAACACCCTGTACTACCCGGCCGGCGGCGGCCAGCCGGAAAAGCTGGCGATCTACGATGCAGCCATGAAGTACAAAGCCGACAAGGTGCCGCTGGTGGTGCTGGCCGGCAAGGAGTACGGCACCGGCTCGTCGCGTGACTGGGCGGCCAAGGGCACCCTGCTGCTGGGGGTGAAGGCGGTCATCGCAGAGAGCTTCGAGCGCATCCACCGCTCCAACCTGGTCGGCATGGGCGTGCTGCCGCTGCAGTTCCGCAACGGCGAGAACGCACAGAGCCTGGGCCTGGACGGTTCGGAAGTGATCGACATCACCGGCCTGCAGGACGGTGCCAGCAAGCGCGCCACGGTCACCGCGACCAAGGCCGACGGCACCAAGAAGACCTTCGAGGTCTCGGTGATGCTGCTGACCCCGAAGGAAGTCGAGTACTTCCGCCACGGCGGCCTGCTGCAGTACGTGCTGCGCCAGCTGGCCAGCAAGTAACGGCGCGGCTGCGCCCGATTGAGGAAAGGGCCGGATCCTTGCGGATCCGGCCCTTTGCGTTTGCGGTGCTCCCTTCGGCTGCTTCTGCGCCAACAGCAGCCGAGCATGGGCTCGGCTCTACAGAAGCGCTCAGCGGCGCGGTGCGTCCGGGTCGGTGCGCAGCGCCTTCAGCAGGCCCCACATGTAGAACGCCAGGGTGAAGGAGAACGGCAGGCCGCACAGCACCACCGCGGTCTGCATCGCACTGAAGTTGCCGGCCAGCAGCAGGCCGACGCTGGCCACGGTGATGCCAGCCGCCCAGAACACGCGCAGCCAGATCGGCGCGTCATGCCCGTCTTCCACGCCATCATCAACGCGACGGGTACACAGGTTGGCGATCATCAGCGTGCCCGAATCGACCGGGGTCAGGAACAGCACGAAGCCGATCACCACCGCGGCACCGGCCACGTACGGCGCGGCGGGCAGGTACTCCAGCAGCTTGAACAGCGTCATCGCCGCATCATGCTGGGCCACGTCACCCAGGATCGCCTGGCCGTGGTTGAGCACCAGGTCGATGGCCGTGTTGCCGAAGATCGACAGCCAGGCCAGGGTGAAGCCGAGCGGGATCAGCAGCACGCCCATGATCACTTCACGGATGGTGCGGCCACGCGAGATGCGCGCCACGAAAAGACCGACGAACGGCGCCCAGGCGATCCACCACGCCCAGTAGAACAGCGTCCACGAGCCCATCCACTCACGGCCCTTCGGATCGTTGAGGTACATGTCGAAGCTCTTGCGCACGAATGCGCCGAGATAATCGCCGGTGTTCTGGATCAGGCCATCGAACAGGTGCAGGGTCGGGCCGGTGACCAGCACGAACAGCAGCAGGCCGCACAGCAGGCGCACGTTGAGGTTGGAGAGCCAGGCAATGCCCTTCTCCACACCCGCCACCACGCCGATGGTGGCCACCACCATCATCACCAGCACGATTGCCACCAGCACCTGCGGCGTATCCGGAATGTGGAACAGGTAGACCAGGCCGGACTGCACCACCAGCGCACCGATGCCGAGGTTGGTCACCATCGAGATCAGCGTGGCGAGGATGCCGAAGCCATCGACCATGTCGCCGATGCGGCCATGTATGCGCTCACCGAAGATCGGGTACAGCGCCGAGCGCAGCGCCAGCGGCAGGTCGCGGCGGTAGGCGAAATAGCCCAGCGCCACGCCGACCAGCGCATACAGCGCCCAGCCGTGCAGGCCCCAGTGCAGGAAGGTCAGCACCATCGCCTCGCGGCCGGCGGCCACGGTCCCGCCGGGCTGCCCGGGCGGATTGAGGAAGTGGTCCAGCGGCTCGTAGGCGCCGTAGTACAGCAGCGCAATGCCGATGCCGGCCGAGAACAGCATCGACACCCAGGCCACGTAACCGAAGGCCGGTGATTCCTCGTTGTGACCCAGGCGGATGCGGCCATACGGTGAGAACGCCAGCCACAGCACGAAGCCCAGGCACAGCACGATCAGCAGCATGTACCACCAGCCGAACGCCGCCGAGACTTCGGCCTGCGCCCACTGCAGCCAGTGCTCGCTGCTTTCGGGATAAAGAACGGTGAGCAGCCCGAGGATGCCGATCGACACCGAAGAGCTGAAGAAGACAAAACGGTTCAAGCGCAGGGGCGAACGCTTGGGATGAGCCAGGGAAGACATGGGGTCGTCTCATCAAGTCCGAGGGGGCACATGGGCGGGGCCGGACCGGTAAACCGGGCCCATGGCGTGGGGCGCGAGCGCATCCTAGGGTTTATTGATTGAACGTTCAATCAATAAAAAGCATAATGGCGGGCAGCCCGATCCTTCGGGTCGCAATCCGTGGAGAGACAATGCCGAAGAAAGGCGTGGAACCGGTACGGCGCGAACAGCTTATCCGGGCCACTTTCCAGACCATCGACGAGATCGGCATGGCCGATGCGACCGTCGCCACCATCGCGAAGAAAGCAGGGCTGTCCAGCGGCATCGTCGCCCACTACTTCGGCGACAAGGACGGCCTGCTCAATGCTGCAATGCGGCAGATCCTGCGTGAACTTAAGGACGCGGTCGCCCGCTACCGTGCCGACGCTGGTGACGACCCGCGCGAGCAGCTGCGCGCCATCGTCGATGGCAACTTCGACGACAGCCAGATCAACGGCACCGCGATGCGCGTCTGGCTGACGTTCTGGGCCGCCAGCATGCACCAGCCGGAACTGGCCCGGCTGCAGCGCGCCAACGACCAGCGCCTGTTCTCCAACCTGTGCCACCAGTTCAACCGCCTGCTGCCCCACCCGCAGGCCCGCCTGGCCGCCCGTGGCCTGGCCGCGATGATCGACGGCCTCTGGCTGCGCGGCAGCCTGGTCGGCGGCCAGTTCAACGCCGAGAAGTCCCGGCGCATTGCTTACGGCTACATCGACTTCCAGTTGCAGGCTGCCGCGCTATAAGCGCTTCAGCACCCGCCCCCTTCCAAGGAGTACGCCCCATGACCACCCTGCCCGTCCAACAGCTCTACATCCACGGCCAGCGCGTCGATGCCACCAGCGGCAAGACTTTCAAGACCGTGAACCCGGCCACCGGTGACGTGATCGCTGAAGTGCAGGTCGCCAGCCAGGCCGACGTCGAACGCGCCGTGCAGAGCGCGGCCGAAGGCCAGAAGGTGTGGGCGGCGATGACTGCCATGGAGCGTTCGCGCATCCTGCGCCGCGCCGTCGAAATCCTGCGCGAGCGCAACGACGAACTGGCGCACCTGGAAACCCTGGACACCGGCAAGGCGCTGGCCGAAACCACCACCGTGGACATCGTCACCGGCGCCGACGTGGTCGAGTACTACGCCGGCCTGGCCACCGCCATCGAAGGCATCCAGCTGCCGCTGCGCGAATCGAGCTTCTTCTACACCCGCCGCGAGCCGCTGGGCGTGGTCGCCGGCATCGGCGCCTGGAACTACCCGATCCAGATCGCCATGTGGAAGTCGGCCCCGGCCCTGGCCGCCGGCAACGCGATGGTGTTCAAGCCGTCCGAAGTGACCCCGCTGACCGCGATCCGGCTGGCCGAGATCTACACCGAAGCCGGTGTGCCGGCCGGCGTGTTCAACGTCGTGCAGGGCCCGGGCCGCGAGATCGGCCAGTGGCTGACCGAGCACCCGGTGATCGAGAAGATCTCCTTCACCGGCGGCGTCGCCACCGGCAAGAAGGTCATGGCCAGTGCCGCATCCTCGTCGCTGAAGGAAGTGACCATGGAGCTGGGCGGCAAGTCGCCGCTGGTGATCTGCGATGACGCCGACCTCGACCGCGCCGCTGATATCGCGGTGATGGCCAACTTCTTCAGCTCCGGCCAGGTCTGCACCAACGGCACCCGCGTGTTCGTGCCGCGCAGCATGCTCGCCGCGTTCGAAGCCGCCGTGGTCGAGCGCGTCAAGCGCATCCGCATCGGCGACCCGATGGCCGCCGAGACCAACTTCGGCCCGCTGACCAGCTTCCCGCACATGGAAAACGTGCTGCGCTACATCGAAAGCGGCAAGGCCGAAGGCGCCCGCCTGCTGACAGGCGGCGGCCGTGCCACCGAAGGCGCGCTGGCCAATGGCGCCTACGTGCTGCCGACCGTGTTCTCCGACTGCCGCGATGACATGACCATCGTCAAGGAAGAGATCTTCGGGCCGGTGATGAGCATCCTCGCCTACGACGACGAAGACGAAGTGGTGCGTCGAGCCAACGACACCACCTTCGGCCTCGCCGCCGGTGTGGTCAGCAAGGACGTCAGCCGCGCCCATCGCATCATCCACCGCCTGGAAGCCGGCATCTGCTGGATCAACACCTGGGGCGAATCGCCGGCCGAAATGCCGGTTGGCGGCTACAAGGAATCCGGCGTCGGCCGTGAGAACGGCCTCTCCACCCTCGGCCACTACACCCGCATCAAGTCGGTGCAGGTGGAACTGGGCGACTACGCCAGCGTGTTCTGATCGGCGCGCCCCGAGCGCGCACCTTCGTCCGGCCACTGCGCCGATCCGACATTCCGCCGGGACGCTTGCATGCAGCGCGCCCCGGCCTGCAGGAGACACCCATGAGCACCCATAACGAGTACGACTACATCATCATCGGCGCCGGTTCGGCCGGCAACGTGCTGGCCACCCGCCTCACCGAAGATGCCGATGTCAGCGTGCTGCTGCTGGAAGCCGGTGGCCCGGACTACCGGCTCGACTTCCGTACCCAGATGCCGGCGGCACTGGCCTTCCCGCTGCAGGGCAAGCGCTACAACTGGGCGTACAAGACCGATCCCGAGCCCTTCATGAACAACCGCCGCATGGACTGCGGCCGTGGCAAGGGGCTGGGTGGCTCGTCGCTGATCAACGGCATGTGCTACATCCGCGGCAACGCGATGGACTACGACAACTGGGCCAGCATGCCGGGCCTGGAAGACTGGACCTACCTGGACTGCCTGCCGTACTTCCGCAAGGCCGAAACCCGTGACATCGGCCCCAACGACTACCACGGTGGCGAAGGCCCGCTGCGGGTGACCACGCCCAAGGCCGGCAACAACGAACTGTTCGCTGCGATGGTCGAGGCCGGCGTGCAGGCCGGCTACCCGCGCACCGACGACCTCAACGGCTACCAGCAGGAAGGCTTCGGCCCGATGGACCGCACGGTGACCCCGAAGGGCCGTCGTTCCAGCACCGCCCGCGGCTATCTGGACCTGGCCAAGCCGCGCCCGAACCTGACCATCGTCACCCACGCGCTGACCGACCGCATCCTGTTCTCGGGCAAGCGTGCGGTGGGCGTGCAGTGGCTGCACAACGACCAGCCGCAGCGTGCCACCGCCCGCCGCGAAGTGCTGCTGTGTGGCGGCGCCATCGCCTCGCCGCAGATCCTGCAGCGCTCGGGCGTCGGCCCTGCCGACCTGCTGCGCAGCCTGGACATCGACCTGGTGCACCACCTGCCGGGCGTCGGCGCCAACCTGCAGGATCACCTGGAGATGTACCTGCAGTACGAGTGCAAGAAGCCGGTCTCGCTGGCCCCGGCACTGAAGCTGTACAACCAGCCGGCCATCGGTGCCGAGTGGCTGTTCCTGGGCACCGGCATCGGCGCCAGCAACCAGTTCGAGGCCGGTGGCTTCATCCGCAGCGACGCCGAGTTCGACTGGCCGAACCTGCAGTATCACTTCCTGCCGGTGGCGATCAATTACAACGGCTCCAACCCGATCAAGGCGCACAGCTTCCAGATGCACGTCGGTTCGATGCGCTCGCCCAGCCGCGGCCGCATCCACGTGCGTTCGAAGGATCCGCGCGAACATCCGAGCATCCTGTTCAACTACATGTCGCACGACCAGGACTGGCGCGAGTTCCGCGCGGCGATCCGGATCACCCGCGAGATCTTCGCGCAGCCGGCACTGGCGCCGTACAGCGGCCGCGAGATCTCGCCGGGCAGCGCACTGCAGACCGATGCGCAGATCGATGCGTTCGTCCGCGAGCATGCCGAGACCGCCTACCACCCGTCGTGCTCGAACAAGATGGGCCATGCCGATGACCCGATGGCGGTGGTCGACGGCCAGGGCCGCGTGCACGGGCTGGAAGGCCTGCGCATCGTCGATGCCTCGATCATGCCGCAGGTGGTGACCGGCAACCTCAACGCACCGACCATCATGATGGCCGAGAAGCTGGCCGACGTGATCCGTGGCCGCACCCCGCTGGCCCGCAGCACCGCGCCGTACTACAAGGCCAACGGCGCACCGGTACGCAAGCAGAGCTGACGCAAGCGCCCCGCTTGTGGCCACGGTACTGCCGGCCGCTGGCCGGCATTACCAAGCAAAGAGGCCCTTCGGGGCCTCTTCGCGTTTTCCCTACGGCGGGGTATGCTGCAATGAACGGCCATTGTGGATACGCTCAGGGCCGTAACCTAAAACATCACGATTCCTGGAGGGGGAATATGAGTCTGGATCGTCCCTGGCTGCAGAGCTATCCGAAAGGCGTTCCCGCCGAAATCGACGTCAACGAATTCCATTCGGTCGCCTCGGTCTTCGACGCTTCCGTCGCGAAATTCCGCGACCGTCCCGCCTACTCCAGCTTCGGCAAGGTCCTCACCTATGGTGAGACGGACGCGCTGGTCACCCAGTTCGCCGCCTACCTGCTGGGTGAGCTCAAGCTCAAGAAGGGTGACCGCGTCGCCCTGATGATGCCCAACTGCCTGCAGTACCCGGTGGCCACCTTCGGCGTGCTGCGCGCCGGCCTGACCGTGGTCAACGTCAACCCGCTGTACACCGCGCGCGAACTCAAGCACCAGCTGGTTGATGCCGGCGTCAGTGCCCTGGTGGTGGTCGACAACTTCGGCGACACCGTCGAACAGGTCATCGCCGATACACCGGTCAAGCACGTGGTCACCACCGGCCTGGGCGACCTGCTCGGCGCCAAGGGCGCGATCGTCAACTTCGTGCTGAAGTACATCAAGAAGATGGTGCCCAACTACCACATCAAGGGCGCCGTCCGCTTCAAGCAGGCGCTCAAGCTGGGCAGCCGGCACACGCTTCCGCCGGTCGAGATCGACCACGACGACATTGCCTTCCTGCAGTACACCGGCGGGACCACCGGCGTGGCCAAGGGTGCGATGCTGACCAACCGCAACCTGATCGCCAACATGCAGCAGGCGTCAGCGTGGCTGTCCACCTCCGGCATCGAGCCGGGCAAGGAAGTGATCATCACTGCCCTGCCGCTGTACCACATCTTCGCGTTGACCGCGAACGGGCTGGTCTTCATGAAGTTCGGTGGCTGCAACCACCTGATCACCAACCCACGCGACATGAAGGGCTTCGTCAAGGAGCTCAAGGGCACCCGCTTCACCGCCATCACCGGCGTCAACACGCTGTTCAACGGCCTGCTCAACACCCCGGGCTTCGACGAGATCGACTTCTCTTCGGTCAAATTCACCCTGGGCGGCGGCATGGCGGTGCAACGTGCCGTGGCCGAACGCTGGAAGAAGGTCACCGGCGTGACCCTGGTCGAAGCCTATGGCCTGACCGAGACCTCGCCCGCGGCCTGCATCAATCCGCTCACCCTGCCCGAGTACAACGGTGCCATCGGCCTGCCGATCCCGTCCACCGATGCCTGCATCAAGGACGACAACGGCAACATCCTGGCGCTGGGCGAAGTGGGCGAGCTGTGCATCAAGGGCCCGCAGGTGATGAAGGGCTACTGGCAGCGTCCGGAAGAAACCGCCACCGCCATCGATGCGGACGGCTGGCTGCACACCGGCGACATGGCGAAGATGGACGAACAGGGCTTCTTCTACATCGTCGACCGCAAGAAGGACATGATCCTGGTGTCCGGCTTCAACGTGTACCCGAATGAGGTCGAAGACGTCATCGCGATGATGCCGGGCGTGCTGGAAGTCGCCGCCGTCGGTGTCCCGGACGAAAAGTCCGGCGAAGTGGTCAAGGTCGTGATCGTGAAGAAGGACCCGAACCTGACCGCGGAAATGGTCAAGGAACATGCGCGGGCAAACCTGACCGGTTACAAGCACCCCAGAATCGTAGAATTCCGAAAGGAGCTGCCGAAGACCAACGTCGGCAAGATCCTCCGTCGCGAGCTGCGTGATACGCCCGCCCAGTAAGGGTTTCCGGGCAACGGGAGAGTACAGGGACCCCGCCGGAGACGGCGGGGTCTTTTTATTACCGGAACATGGCCGGTACAGCGCTTGCGGGCGGTTCACGACGGGTGCATAGAATCAGTCGCCGCCGCACGTTCAGCCCGCCCCCTCACTCCTCTCCGTCCGCTCTGCGGTTGGCCGGACGGTCACACGGAGAACTCCCATGTCCGCAGTACGCCCCATCATCACCCGTCCCTCGCAGCACCCTACCCTGCGTATCACCGAAGAACCCGAGCGGGATGTCTACTGGATCCACATGCACGCCAACCTGGTCAACCAGCCGGGCCGGCCGTGCTTCGCCTCGCGCCTGGTCGATGACATCGTCGACTACCAGCGCGAACTGGGCGATCGCCTCAGCGCCTCGCACGCTCTGTCACCCCATGTCGTTCTTGCCTCGGACAGCGACGTGTTCAACCTGGGTGGCGATCTCGAACTGTTCTGCCGCCTGATCCGCGAGGGCGACCGCGCCCGCCTGCTCGACTATGCCCAACGCTGCGTGCGCGGCGTGCATGCCTTCCATGCCGGCCTGGGCACCCGTGCCCACAGCATCGCCCTGGTCCAGGGCAATGCACTGGGTGGCGGCTTCGAGGCCGCACTGAGCTGCCACACCATCGTCGCCGAGGAAGGCGTGCTGATGGGCCTGCCCGAGGTGCTGTTCGACCTGTTCCCGGGCATGGGCGCCTACTCCTTCCTGTGCCAGCGGATCAGCCCGCGCCTGGCCGAGAAGATCATGCTGGAAGGCAACCTCTACACCGCCAGCCAGCTGAAGGAGATGGGCCTGGTCGACATCGTGGTGCCGGTGGGCGAAGGCGTTGCCGCGGTCGAACAGGTGATCAAGGAAAGCCGGCGCATTCCGCACGCGTGGGCGGCGATGCGTGAGGTCAACGAGATCGCCACCATGGTGCCGCTGCATGAAATGATGCGGATCACCGAGATCTGGGTGGACACCGCCATGCAGCTCGGCGAGAAGTCCCTGCGCACCATGGATCGGCTGGTACGGGCGCAGGCCCGGCGCAATGGCGACCCGGCCTGACCGTCTGGCGGGTCAGGACGGGCTGCGCTCGCTGTCGTCGCGGTGCGATGCTCCCGCACTACGGGCAGCCAACGCATTCCTGCCGTTGCGCAGGGCGGTTGCCAGGCTGCCGAGGCGGGCGTTCCATTCCCCCTTCAGCTGCCAGTCCGCCATGCGCATGATTTCGCCACTGGAGGCGGCAACCTGGACAAGCCCCAGGTTGCTCGCCACACCGCGCAGCGCGTGTGCGTGCTCGCGGAAATCCTCCCAGGCCTGGTGCTCGCCGCAGCCCTGCAGCTGGCCCATGCTCGCGTCGACGTCCGCCAGGCACTGGTCGATGAACTTGCGTTCGAAGCCATCGCCCATGCCCAGCGACGCCAGCTCGTCCAGCACCGCGGTATCGAGCACGCCATCGCCAACCGGCAATGCCGGCACCGACTGGATGCCGGACTCGGCGCGGGTATTGGCGGCGACATCGGCCAGCACTTCCAGCAGACGGGTGGCCACCACGGGCTTGGCAAGGAAGGCGCGGGCACCGGCCTGCTCGCAACGCAGGATGGACTCGGGGTGACGTCTGCGCTCAGCACCATGACCGGAACGTAAGGCATGCCACTGGCCTGCATCACCCGCAACTGCTTGAGCAGGTCCAGTCCGCTCATGCCGGGCATGTGCAGATCAACGATCGCTGCGTCGTAACTGGCCTGCTCCAACGCATCGAGCACTTCGGCGCCGCCATTGACGCAGGTGACCTTGTGGCCGGCCTTCTCCAGCAACCGCTGCAGCACCATGCGGTTGGCTTCGTGGTCGTCGGCCACCAGCACCCGCAGGCTGCGCACGCGCGCACGATGGCGCAGGAAGGGATTGGAGAACGCGATGACATTGCCGGCTTCAGCCACCTCGGACGGAACCGCCGGGGCTGATGAAGTGTCTGCGACGTCCAGCGTGATCTCGACCCAGAACACGCTGCCACGCGGGCTGTTCGGCGCATAACCGACCTGCCCGCCCATCGACTCGACCAGGCCCTTGGCAATGGCGGTGCCCAGACCGGTGCCTTCATGGCGGCGGGCCAGGCCGACATCGCCCTGCTCGAAGGCATTGAACAGCCGGCCGCGCAGCGCCACCGGCACGCCGATGCCGCTGTCGACGATCTCGAATCGCAGGCGCATCCGCTCGCTACCCAGCACATCGGGGCTGGACACGCGCAGATGCACGTAGCCGCTGTCGGTGAACTTGACCGCGTTACCCATCAGATTGAGCAGGATCTGCTGCAGATGACCGGCATCACCCAGCAGGCGCGGCGGCACGTTGTCATCCACCTGCACGCGATAGTCCAGCGATTTGGAGCGGGTCTGCGGCGTCAGGATCAGGTTGATCGCCTGCAGCACGTCGGCCAGCGCGAACTCGTGCCACTCCACGCGCACCTTGCCGGCTTCGATCGCGGAGATGTCCAGCACCTCTTCCACCAGCGCCAACAGGCTGCGGGTCGAGGCCTGGATGGTGTTCAGGCACTCGCGCTGTTCGTCGTCCAGGCGGGTGGTGGCCAGCACTTCGGTCATGCCGGCCAGCCCGTTCAATGGCGTGCGGAACTCATGGCTCATGTTGGCCAGGAAGCGGCTCTTGGCTTCGTTGGCCTGGCGCGCCTCGGCCACTGCACGGGTGAGCGCATGCAGCAGCGAATCGAAGTACAGCGGGATCGCGCCCAGGCCCAGCAGCAGGCCCCAGCCCAGATAGTCGTGCCCACGCCAGTAGGGCGACAGCATCACCGTACACAGGAAAGCCAGGCAGCCCATGGCGGTGGCCACGCGCAGGTAGGTGCTGCCGTAGCGCATGCCGTTGCCGATGGTCACCCACAGCATCACCGCATACAGCGGCGCGGCCGGCTCGCCCTGGATGGTCATGATCCAGGCCATGCAGGTGTAGTCGGTCAGCATGCCGATCACCCGGCGCACATGCGACACACCCGGATTGACCAGGATCGCGGTCAGCAGGCCGGCGGAGATGGTCAGCTCGAAGGCCAGGATCAACCAGGTCGCGGTCAGCGCCTCACCGCCGCCGCTCAGCGAGCGCCAGCCGAGGTAGCTGATGAACAACGCCGTGATGATGATGCGGATCAGGTTCTGCGCGTGCTCGCTGTCCTCGCGCCCGGACAGGCGTTGCTTGAAGCGTGCCAGCAGCGAGCGCTTGTCGGAGCCAGCGGCGGGAGTCGTATCCATGGTCGGATGTCGCATCCTTCGGCGCAGCAGGGAAGAGCAGCACAACGGTACTGCCAGCAACCCCAACCACAGGGAAATGGCCAGCCCCAGGTTGGCCTGCCAGTAAGGGGTCAACAGCACGGTGGTGCCGAAACTGACCATCGCCAGCACGATGGCAGCGGCCAGGTAACGCGGCCCGAAGCGCAGGCCGTTGCCCACCGTGACCCACATCACCACCGCATACACCCACGCCAGCGGCTCACCCATCTGGATCATGCCGACCGCGATCAGGCCGTAATCGGCCAGCATTCCGGCCACCCGCCGCGGATCGGAGCGCTCCGGCTTCCACAGCAGCCAACCGAACAGCAGCAGCGAAAGTCCCAATCCGGTCAGCACCGTCGCCAGCACGCCCTGGTACTGCTCCAGACGGTGCAGGCGCGCACCGGACAACAGCACATAGACCAGGATCAGCGAGATCAGCACCACCCGCACGATCGCCTGGCCATGTTCCGAATCCGGACGCTGCGCCAGCCGACGCTTCACGCGTGCGAACAGGTCCTGCATGTCACCCACCCGGTCGCGTCGATGCCGTCGAGTGCTGGGCGCAGATATCCATCAACTGCTGGTGGCCGCGCATCAGCGCATCCACGCAGCGTGGATCGAACAGGCGGCCACGCTGGGCATACAGATAGGCCAGTGTGGCTTCCATGGTCCATGCTTCCTTGTACGGACGGGGTGAGATGAGTGCGTCGAAGACGTCGGCCACGGCGACGATGCGCGCTTCCAGCGGAATCGCCTCACCGACCAGCCCATCCGGATAGCCGCTGCCGTCGTAACGTTCGTGGTGGCGCAGCGCGATCAATGCGCCGACCTGGATGAAGCGGTTCTGGCTGCCACTGAGCAGCTCATGGCCGATGCGTGGGTGCCGGCGCATGATCGCCAGCTCCTCGTCGTTGAGCTTGCCCTGCTTGAGCAGCACTGCATCGGGAATGGCGATCTTGCCCATGTCATGCAGCGGCGCGGCCATCTCGATCAGGCGCACGTCGTCTTCGGGCAGGCCCAGCTGCTCGGCGATCAGCCCTGCCACGCGCGCCATGCGTTCAAGGTAGGCACTGGTGCCGGCATCACGGAACTCGATCGCCCGCGCCAACCGCGACAGTGTCTCACGCTCGCGTTCCTCGACTTCGTGCATGCTGGCCAGCAAGCGCTGCTCCAGCGACAACGCGCGTTGCTTCACGTTCTCGGTCTGCTGGCGCAGCTGCAACAGGTTGTAGCAGCGCGCGCGCAGTTCGCGCGGACGGATGGGCTTGACCAGGAAGTCGATGACCCCCGCTTCCAGCGCCGCCTGACGGATCGGCTCGTCGCCGACCACGGTGATCAGGATCACGGGAATGTCGCGATGCTTGGGCAGGCGACGGAAACGGCGGGCGAACTCCAGCCCGTCCATTTCCGGCATGCGGTAATCGAGCAGCAGCAGGTCGACCGGATGCGCCTCGCACCAGGCCAATGCGGTCAACGGATCACCGAAGTCATACACGCTCAGTTCCGGCGCGATATCTTCGATGACGTGACGCAGCATCGTCCGGGCGGACGTCTGGTCGTCAACAATGACGATGTTCAACGCGTACTCTGCCTGGTTTCTCGACCATGCTGGATCATCAGCAGGCGAGGATACCCTGCCGCTGCGAACGCTCGCACCCTGCATCGGCCTGACTCCCGTGTCATGCGTCCCGGTTCATGATCGTCATCACATTGTGAAGCGGACTCTCCACAGTGCGCACTCCCCCTGGCGCCGATCAAGCCACAACAGACGTCAAGGTAGTGCATTAACGATACGCCGAGTGCGGGAGGCGTCAATCGCGCCGTCTCATTTCGCGACGGCGCGCACAAACAGGAGTCAAAAAGACGACTTACTGCTCCGGACGCATGTACGGGAACAGCAGCACGTCACGGATCGAGCTGCTGCCAGTCAGCAGCATCACCAGGCGATCGACGCCGATGCCGAGGCCGCCGGTCGGTGCCATGCCGTACTCCAGCGCACGGATGTAGTCGGCGTCGTAGTGCATGGCCTCGTCATCGCCGCCTTCCTTCGCCGCCACCTGGGCCTGGAAACGCTGGGCCTGGTCTTCCGGGTCGTTCAGCTCGGAGAAGCCATTGGCCAGCTCCTTGCCGTTGACGAACAGCTCGAAGCGGTCGGTGTAGCCCGGATCGTTGTCGTTGGCACGGGCCAGCGGCGAGACCTCCACCGGATGGTCGGTGATGAAGGTCGGCTGGATCAGGGTGTGCTCGACCGTGGCCTCGAAGATCTCCAGCAGCAGCTTGCCCCAGCCGTACGACGGCTTGACGCGGATCTTCAAGCGCTCGCAATGGCGCAGCAGTGCATCGCGGTCGGTGCAGTCGGCAGCAGAGATTTCCGGGTTGTGGTGGCGGACCGCCTCATCCATGCGCCAGCGGCGGAACGCCGGGCCCAGGTCGATCTTCGCGCCATCCCACTCCACTTCGGTGGAACCGTTGACGGTCGTGGCCACGTCACGGATCACGCCTTCGGTCAGGTCCATGATCTCGTTGTACGTGGCATAGGCCTCGTACAGCTCCATCATGGTGAATTCCGGGTTGTGGCGGGTGCTGACGCCTTCGTTGCGGAAGTTGCGGTTGATCTCGTACACGCGCTCCAGGCCACCCACGGTCAGGCGCTTGAGGTACAGCTCCGGCGCCACGCGCAGGTACAGGTCCAGGTCCAGCGCATTGTGGTGGGTGGTGAACGGCTTGGCCGCCGCGCCGCCGGGGATGTAATGCATCATCGGCGTTTCGACTTCGAGGAAGTCGCGGTTGTCCAGCCACGCGCGCATGGCGCGGATGATCTTCGAGCGCTTGATGAACACCGCGCGCGACTCCGGGGTCACGATCAGGTCGACATAGCGCTGGCGGTAGCGCTGCTCGACGTCGGCCAGGCCATGCCACTTGTCCGGCAGCGGGCGCAGCGACTTGGTCAGCAGGCGGATCGATTCGGCCTTGACCGACAGCTCGCCGGTCTTGGTACGGGTCAAGCCGCCTTCAACGGCGATGATGTCGCCCACGTCCCAGCCCTTGAAGGCGGTGTAGGCATCGCCCAGCACCGTGCCCTGCAGGAACAGCTGGATGCGGCCGGACTCGTCCTGGATCTGCGCGAAGCTGGCCTTGCCCATGATGCGCTTGGCCATCAGGCGGCCGGCCATCTTCACCTGGCGGCCGTTGCCTTCCAGGGCCTCAGCGGTCCACTGCTCGGCGTCGGCGAATTCTTCCTGCAGGCGGCCGGCGAAGTCCTCGCGACGGAAATCGTTCGGGTACGCGATGCCCTGCCCACGCAGCGTTTTGAGTTTCTCGCGGCGCTCGGCGATCAACTTGTTTTCGTCAACGGGGGGGGTATCGGTAGCTTCGCTCATGGATCTGCGGGAATCGTGTAGTGAGGGGGGATGTTGCGCCCGGCACAGCCGGTTGCCCAGCATACCAAAACCGCCCCGCCCCAGCCCTGGGCCGGGGCCGGGGCCGGGCCCGCTGCCCGGTTGCCGCCAACCTTGTTTGGCGGTCCGCGTGTCGACCAAGGTCGACACCTACCGGATTCCAGGGAACCGATGCCCCGGTAGCCGCCAACCTTCGTTGGCGCTCCATCGTGTCGACCAAGGTCGACACCTACCAGGTCCGCTGCCCGCCGCTCTGGTAGCCGCCAACCTTGGTTGGCGGTCCGTGTGTCGACCAAGGTCGACACCTACCGGATTCCGGGGAGCCGATGCCCCGGTAGGCGTCAACCGTTCCCGGGAAACGCCTGCCGCAGCTCGTCCACCAGCACCCGCTGGTTCTCCGAGTAGTCGATCGGCACCGATACCAGGTGCACCCCACCCTCGTTGAACGCCGCCTCCAGCGTCGGGATGAACTGCTCGATGGCCGTCACCTCATGCCCCTTGCAGCCATAGGCTTCCGCATACTTCACGAAATCCGGGTTACTGAACGTCATGCCGTAGTCGGTGAAGCCATCCACCGCCTGCTTCCAGCGGATCATCCCGTAGGCGCCGTCGTTGAGAATCAGCACCACCAGGTTCAGGCCCAGCCGCCGCGCGGTCTCCAGCTCCTGGCTGTTCATCATGAAACCGCCATCGCCGCACACCGCCAGCACCCGCCGCTGCGGGTACAGGATCGAGGCCATGATCGCCGACGGCAGGCCCGCGCCCATCGTCGCCAGCGCGTTGTCCAGCAGCAGCGTATTGGCCACCTGGGTGCGGTAATTGCGCGCAAACCAGATCTTGTACATGCCGTTGTCCAGCGCCACGATGCCGTCCGGCGGCATCACCTGGCGCACGTCGTGCACCAGCCGCTGCGGGGTGAATCCAGCTTCCTCGGCACGGTCAGCCAAGTGTTCCAGAATGGTAGTGCGCAGCGGCAGCAGCGCGTCGGCATTCGGCACTGCGCCTTCGATACGGTCGGCCAGCTGGGTCAGCGAACGGCCGATGTCACCGATCACTTCCACCTGCGGGAAGTACACCTGCTCCACCGCTGCCTGCGAATAGCCGATATGGATCACGGTCGGCCCACCCGGGCGCATCACGAACGGCGGCTTCTCGGTGACCTCGTGGCCGATCGTCACGATCACGTCGGCCTGGTCGATGGCCATGTGCACGTAGTCGCGCTCGGTCAGCGCGGCGGTGCCCATGTACAGGCCCGAGCCACCGGCCACCGCACCCTTGCCCATCTGCGTGGTGAAGAATGGAATACCCGCGCGCAGCACGAATGCCGACAACGCTTCGCTGGACTGCGGCCGCGACGCCGCCGAGGCGATCATCAGCAGCGGGCGCTTGGCGTTGCGGATGATCTCCGCCGCGCGGTCCAGTGCTTCCGGACTGGCAATGGGACGATCCACCGCGTGCGGCGGAATCAGCGCCACCTCCCCGACCTCATCGGCCGCGATGTCTTCGGGCAGCTCCAGCAGCACCGGGCCCGGGCGCTCTTCCAGCGCGGTACGGAATGCCTCGCGGACGATGGTCGGAATGGTGCGCGCCGAGACAATCTGCCGCGCCTGCTTGGTCAGTGGCTTCATCGTGCTGACGATGTCGACGATCTGGAAGCGTGCCTGCTTGCTGGCGACGATGCCCTTCTGGCCAGTGATCATGATCACCGGCCACGCGCCAAGCAGCGCGTAGGCGGCACCGGTGGTGAAGTTGAGCGCGCCCGGGCCAAGCGTGGCCAGGCACACGCCCGGCTTGCCGGTCAGGCGGCCATAGGTGGCCGCCATGAACACGGCCGCCTGTTCGTGGCGGGTGATGACCAGCTCGATGCTGGAATGGCGCAGCGACTCGACCACGTCGAGATTCTCTTCGCCGGGAATACCGAAAATACGCTCGACGCCTTCGTTCTCAAGCGCGGCGACGAGCAGATCTGAACCCTTGGACATTGGAATGCCGTCCTTTTCGCTGGACTGATGATGGATCGTTGCAGGAAGGATGGAAGCTGCGCGTCAACGCTTGTCGAACCACACCGTCTGCGCGTTGACGAATTCGCGGATGCCGAAGTGCGAGAGCTCACGGCCGAAGCCGCTCTTCTTCACGCCACCGATCGGCACGCGCGGGTCAGAGGCGGAGAAACCGTTGACGAACACGCCGCCGGTCTGCAGCCGGCGCGCCAGCTGCATGGCCCGTGCGCGGTCGCCGCTCCACAGGTTGCCGCTGAGGCCGAACTCGCTCTGGTTGGCCAGTTCCACCGCATGGTCGGCATCGCGGGCACGGCTGATCGAGGCAACCGGACCAAAGGTTTCGGTATCGAAAGCCTGCATGCCCGGCTCCACGTCGGCCAGCACGGTGGGCGCGTAGAACGCACCCGGGCGATCCAGCTGATGGCCGCCGACCAGCAGCTTCGCGCCCGCGTCCACCGAGGCCCGTACCTGCGCGTCCAGCTGTTCCAGCAGGTCCTGGCGTGCCATCGGGCCGATACGGTTGCCGGCTTCACGGCCGTCGCCGATGGTCAGCGCCTGCACCTTCTGGCAGAACTGCGCCACGAAGCGGTCGTACACCGCGTCTTCAACGATGATGCGCTTGCCGGCGATGCAGACCTGCCCGGTGTTCTGGAAGCGCGAGGCCACGGCGGCATCGACCGCAGCGTCCAGATCGGCATCTGCCAGCACGATGAACGGATCCGAGCCGCCCAGTTCCAGCACCACCTTTTTCAGCGCCTGCCCGGCCTGGGCGGCGATGCTGCGGCCGGCGGCCACGCTGCCGGTCAGGGTGACGGCGGCGATGCGGTCATCGGCGATCGCACGGCTGGTGCCGTCGCGGCTGATGTTGGCGGCGATGAAGGTGCCTTCCGGCAGGCCTGCGTCGCGCCAGGCGGCGTCAAGCAGCTGCGCGGTACCGACGATGTTCTCGGCCGGCTTCAGCAGGAAGCCGTTGCCGCCCATCAGGATCGGTACAGCCGCGCGCATCACCTGCCAGTACGGGAAGTTCCACGGCATGATGCCCAGCACCACGCCCAGCGGCAGGTAGGACACGTAAGCCTTGTCGTCGGGCACCTGGGCCGGTTCGTCGCGCAGGAACTGCGCACCGTGGTCGGCGTACCAGTCGCACAGCACGGCGCACTTCTCGATCTCGGCCAGCGATTCGGCCTGCACCTTGCCCATCTCGGCGGTGGCCAGTGCAGCCAGCTTTTCACGGTCACGGCGCAGTACCGCGGCCATCGCACGCAGTACGTCTGCACGCTGTTCGAGGCTCCTGGCGCTCCAGGCCGCGAAGCCAACCTGGCCGCGATCCAGGATTGTTTCCAGTTCGGCGTCGGTGGCGAAGGGATGGCTGGCGATCTGCTGGCCGGTGGCCGGATCGCGGGAAATGGCGGTGCTGGGGGCAGCGGACATGCAGGTCTCCTGGTGTCTCGACAACGGGCGGCGGCCCGTCTCCTGCACAGGAATGTGGACCCGATCGACGGTCACAACAAGGCGTCTGCTTATCCTGTGACCTGCACTTACCTGCCTGAATGGGGTTATCGGCAGGGCTGCGTCCTGGGTACGCGCCATCGCATGCGCGCTGCCGCTCCCACGCTTCGCTACGCGAACCGCGGGCCCCACTTACCAGCTCCCAGACCCCCGCCGCTTCGCGGCCGCCCCCTGACTCAGGGGGCTCTGCCCCAGACGCGAGTCGGTCGCCACAGTAGATCCACGTCATTCGTGGCTGAATCTCTTTCGGAATCAAATATCTCCAATTGAGATCGAAAACCATCCACGCATGGCGTGGATCTACCAGATCACGAGAAACTGTCAAAGGCGGGGCGGTGTCGGGGTGCGGGGTGTCAGCCGCATGGGCCCGAGGCATGCCTCGGGCGGGTTGGGCAGGACGCCCAACCCCGGTCTTGCCGTGTGCGCAGGACTGCGCACACGAGCAAGCGG
>NZ_JAXAXM020000030.1:0-35853 GCF_047500745.2 Stenotrophomonas sp. FR024 | reverse complement strand
GTGAGGGCGCTTTGCTTGCGAAGCACTGCTTCGCAAGCGCCCGAACGCACAGCCGCCAGCGGCTGGGCCGGGCCCCGGAGGGGTACTTGCAGCGTCCCCCGCAAGCGGACCCACCCCGCCATTCCCCAGGAAGCCCGCTTCGGCTGTTGCTCTGGATGCTGCCGTTGCCGTTGCCTCTGCGGGTGCCGGGCGCAGCCCGGCCGAAACCCGCGCTTTTGCCGCATAATCAGCACATGACCGACGACCGCATCATCGGCGCCGGCGCCACCCGCGAGGATGACGCCGCCGACGCCAGCATCCGCCCCAAGCGCCTTGCCGACTACCTCGGCCAGGTGCCGGTGCGCGAGCAGATGGAGATCTACATCCAGGCGGCCAAGGGGCGCGGCGACGCGCTCGACCACGTGCTGATCTTCGGGCCGCCCGGCCTGGGCAAGACCACCCTCAGCCATGTCATCGCCAACGAGCTGGGCGTGGCCCTGCGGGTCACCTCCGGCCCGGTGATCGAGAAGGCCGGCGACCTCGCCGCGCTGCTGACCAACCTGCAGCCGCACGATGTGCTGTTCATCGACGAGATCCATCGCCTGTCGCCGGTGGTGGAGGAAGTGCTGTACCCGGCGATGGAAGATTTCCAGATCGACATCATGATCGGCGAGGGCCCCGCCGCCCGCTCGATCAAGATCGACCTGCCGCCGTTCACCCTGATCGGTGCCACCACCCGTGCTGGCCTTCTGACCGCGCCGTTGCGCGACCGCTTCGGCATCGTCCAGCGCCTGGAGTTCTACAGTATCGAGGAGCTGACCCGGATCGTGCGCCGCTCGGCGGCCATCCTGGCCATCGACTGCACCGCCGATGGCGCCGGCGAGATCGCACGCCGCGCGCGTGGTACCCCGCGTATCGCCAACCGCCTGCTGCGCCGCGTGCGCGACTATGCGCAGGTGAAGGCCGGCGGCCACATCGACGAGGCCGTGGCCCAGGCCGCGATGAAGATGCTCAAGGTCGACCCGGAGGGCTTCGACGAGCTTGACCGGCGCCTGCTCAAGACCATGGTCGACTACTTCGACGGCGGTCCGGTCGGCATCGAATCGCTGGCGGCGGCGCTGTCTGAAGAGCGCGGCACGCTGGAAGACGTGGTCGAGCCGTACCTGATCCAGCAGGGCTTCCTGGTGCGCACCGCGCGTGGCCGCATGGCCACCCACAAGGCCTACCGGCACATGGGCCTGAAGCCGAAGAACCCGCCGCAGGACCTGTTCGCGGAGGTTCCCGATGTCGGTTGAGCCCCGATTCAGTTGGCCGACACGCATTTACTGGGAAGATACCGACGCAGGTGGCGTGGTCTACCACGCCCGCTACGTGGCCTTCATGGAACGGGCCCGGACCGAATGGATGCGTGCGCTGGGCTACGGCCAGGAGCGCATGCGCGCCGAGCACGGGATGGTCTTCGCGGTGCGCTCGATGCAGATGGATTTCATCAGGCCGGCACGGCTGGATGACACCCTGCAGGTGAGTGCCCGCCTGGTCCAGCTGAAGAAGGCCAGCATGGTCTTCGACCAGCAGATCCTGCGCGACGGCGAGCTGCTGCTGTCGGCGCAGGTCCGCATCGCCGCACTGGAAGCAGCCAGTTTCCGCCCGCGTGGCATGGACGAGGCCGTCCTTGCCGTGCTGCAACCCCACCTCCACCCCGAATCCGAACACTGAGGAACAACGGATGATCGCAACGCTCCTGGCCCTGCAGGCCACGGTCACCGAGGCACTGCCGGCCGACGTCAGCAATGCCGCGACACAGACCCTTGCCCAGGCCACCACTGGCGGCGGCATCAACTACCTCGAACTGATGGCCAAGGCCAGCCTGCCGGTGAAGATCATCGTGCTGCTGCTGCTGGTCGGCTCGTTCGTCAGCTGGGTGATCATTTTCCGCAAGGCCCGCGTGTTCAAGCAGGCCACCCGCGAAGCCGACGAGTTCGAGAACCGCTTCTGGTCCGGTGCGGACCTGGGCAAGCTGTACAGCTCGGCCACCGACCGCAGCCGCAATGTCGGCGGCCTGGAAGCCATCTTCGAAGCCGGCTTCCGCGAGTACACCCGCCTGCGCGACAAGCGCCGCCTGGACGGTCGTGCCCAGCTGGAAGGCGCACAGCGTGCCATGCGCACCACTTACACCCGCGAAGTGGACCAGCTTGAGCGCAACCTGGAACTGCTGGCCAACATCGGCTCGACCGCGCCTTACGTGGGCCTGGTCGGTACCGTGTTCGGCATCATGGTGACCATGCACGACATGATCAGCAGCGGTGCGCAGGCCGGCATCGCCGCCGTCGCGCCGGGCATCTCCGAGGCACTGTTCGCCACCGCCATCGGCCTGTTCGTGGCGATCCCGGCGGTGTGGGCCTACAACCGCTTCACCACGCGCGTGGAGCGCATGTCGGTGCGGTTCGAGACCTTCGCCGAAGAGTTCAGCTCCATCCTGCAGCGCCAGAGCGCTGGCGACGAGTAAGTGCCTGACCCGGGAGTCCAAGCCATGTCCGCTGCCATCGGTCGCCGCAAGCGCCGCAAGCTGAAATCGGAAATCAACGTCGTTCCCTACATCGACGTCATGCTGGTGCTGCTGATCATCTTCATGGTCACCGCACCGCTGCTCACCCTGAGCTTCGACGTCGACCTGCCGCAGTCCAACGCCAAGGCGCTGGAGAGCAAGCAGGATCCGGTGATCGTCTCGGTGCGCCAGGACGGCCAGCTCAGCCTGAAGCTGCCCGACGCCAAGGACCCGACCGCCGTGTCGGCCGAGGAACTGGAAGGCCGTCTGGCCGGCATCGCCGCCCAGGACAAGGGCGTGCGCGTGATCGTCGCCGCCGACCGCGCCGTGGCCTATGAAAAGGTCATTGCTGCAATGGATGTGATCAAGCGCGCCAAGGTAGACAAGGTAGGCCTGGCCACCGATGCACGCTGACGCCCTGCCACCCCCGCATCAGCGCGAACCCGGCTGGGGCCTGCCCCTGGCGCTGGCGTTGCTGGTGCACCTGCTGGTCGCGCTGGTGTTCATCGTGGCCTGGTTCTGGTCGCCCGAGCGCAACACCGATGCCGCCGCCGGCGACCCCTCGGTCGAGGCCAGCCTGGCGCTGTCCGCGTCCGAGGCCTCCGCCGCACGCCAGGCCCTGCGCCAGTCGGAAAAGCTGGAAGACCTGCCGCCGCCGGTGGCCGAGCCGATCCCGGTGCCGGAAGACACCATCCCGCCGCCGCAGCCGATTCCCGAGCCGCGCCCGCAGGACGCCCCCACGCCGCAGCAGCAACAGGCGCAGGAGCGTGTCGCGCAGCCGGACACCAAGGACCAGGAAGCGGTGAGCGCGCTGGCCATCTCGCAGGAGAAGGCCAAGCAGGAACAGGAAGCCAAGCGCCGCCAGGAACAGATCGACCTGACCGAACGCAAGCGCCAGGAAGAAGCGGAACAGAAGCTGCGCCTGGCCAAGCAGCAGGAAGCGGACGAAAAGAAGAAGCAGGCCGAGCAGGAGCGCGTGGCGGCTGACAAGGCCGAGGCCGAGAAGCAGAAGAAGATCGCCGAGATCCGTGCCCGCCGCGAGCAGGCCGAGAAGGAAGCCAAGCTGGCCGAGCAGAAGCTGCGCCAGGTGGCAGCCGCGCGCAATGCTGCCGGCAGTGCCGCTGCCGGTTCCAGCGGTGCCTCCCAGCCGGCCGCCGGTGGCGGTGGCAACAGCGATGATCTTTCTGCCAAGTACGCGGCCGCGATCCAGGCCAAGGTGCTGTCGCAGTGGGTGCGCCCGGATACGGTGCCGCTCGGCCAGCGTTGCCAGATCACCATCACCCAGATTCCGGGGGGCACGGTGATGCAGGCCAAGGTCAGCCCGAACTGCCCGTACGACGAGGCCGGCAAGCGTTCGATCGAGGCCGCCGTGCTCAACGCGCAGCCGCTGCCGTACCGCGGCTTCGAGTCTGTGTTCGCACGCACGCTCAACTTCACCTTTACTGCCCAGGATCGCTGAGGCGGGCAGGGCAAGGTGGCTCTCGGGTCACCTGCGCCCACGGATGTCGCGCTTGCCTCTGGCGGGCCCGGTTTCAGCCGGGCAGGCTGGGGGCTGCTGTGGAATACCACCCTGCGGGGCGGTGTGGCCGGGGCAGGCGGTGCGATGTTAGCCACGACGTTAACGGTGCGTGAGAGGACGGGCTGGAACTGACCCGGAATTCACGTACCCTTGGTTCATGATTGCGAAGCGGTTCACTCCCGCTTTGTTATCCCTCGTTCCGGTTTCCCCCTATTGAGCGCTCCATGAAAAAGATGCCTCGCTGGCTTGCCGTGTTTGCGGCCCTGTTGCTGCCCTTTGCTGCCGTCGCGCAGCAGAAGGGGCTGGATATCGACATCATCGGCGGCAATGCCTCCGCGCTGCCGATCACCATCGTGCCGATGCCCTACCAGGGTTCGGCGGCTGCACCGCAGACCGACGTCGCCGGCGTGGTCCGCGCCGACCTCGAGCGTTCGGGCCAGTTCCGCACGCTGCCGGAAGCACAGATCGTCGAAAAGCCCGTGCGGGGCGGCGACATCCAGTTCGCCACCTGGCGCGCGCTGAAGCAGAACTACATCGTGGTCGGCCGCGTGCTCGACGCCGGTGCCGGCGCCTACCGTGTCGAGTACGAACTGTTCGACGTACCGAAGGGCGAGCGCCTGCTGGGCCTGGCGATGACCGCCCGTGGCAACGCCATGCGTGACGTCGCCCACCAGATGGCCGATGCCATCTACGAGAAGATCACCGGTGTCCGTGGCGCCTTCTGGACCCGCATCGCCTACGTGACCGCCAGCGGCAAGGGCGACGCCATGCGCTACGCGCTGATGGTGGCCGACTCCGATGGCTACAACCCGCAGACCATCGTGCGTTCGGCCGAGCCGCTGCTGTCGCCGTCGTGGAGCCCGGATGGCAGCAAGCTGGCCTACGTCAGCTTCGAGCGTGGCAATTCGGCGATCTACATCCAGAACATCGGCACCGGCGCGCGCGAGCTGGTCACCAGCTTCCGTGGCATCAACAGCGCCCCGGCGTTCTCGCCGGACGGCCGCAAGCTGGCCCTGACCCTGTCGCGCTCGGGTAACCCGGAAATCTACGTGATGGACCTGGGCAGCAAGCAGCTGACCCAGCTGACCAACCACTTCGCCATCGATACCGAGCCGACCTGGGCACCGGACGGCAGCGCGGTGTACTTCACCTCCGACCGCGGCGGCCGTCCGCAGGTCTACAAGGTCGGTGCGGGCGGCGGCAGCGCCGAGCGCGTGACCTTCCAGGGCAACTACAATGCCAAGCCCTCGGTGTCCTACGATGGCAAGAAGATCGCCGTCGCCCAGGGCTCGGGCAACAGCTACAAGATCGCGATGATGGACAGCTCGCTGGGTTCGCCCCGCTGGAGCACGCTGTCCCCGGGTTCGCTGGATGAATCTCCGAGCTTTGCGCCCAACGCAAGCATGGTGTTGTACGCCGCCCGCGAGGGTGGCCGTGGTGTGCTGTACGCCGTTTCTGCCGATGCGCGCGTGCGCCAGCGGTTGGTTCTGGCTGACGGAGATGTGCGCGAACCGGCATGGTCCCCATACCGTACCCAGCGCTAAAAGAGTGTTAATATTTTCGCTGTCTTGAACCCCTCATCGGCCTAGGAGCCACAAAGGTATCGCCATGAACAAGTCCACCCGCGTTCTGCTTGTTTCCCTGCTGTCTGTGGCCGTCCTGGCCGGTTGCTCGAAGAAGGTGAAGGAAGAGCCGGCAGCCCCGGTTGACACCGGCACCTCGACCACCACCCCGACCGCTCCGTCGACCTCCGGCCTGTACGGCCCGGGCGACCTGGACACCGACGCTTGCCTGCGCCAGCGCGTTGTCTACTTCGACCTGGACAAGGAAGACGTGAAGCCGGAATTCCAGGCCATCATGGCGTGCCACGCCAAGTACCTGCGTGACCGTCCGTCCTCGCGCATCACCCTGCAGGGCCACACCGACGAGCGCGGTTCGCGCGCGTACAACCAGGCCCTGGGCGAGCGTCGTGGCAACGGCGTCAACTCGGCCCTGCAGGCCAACGGTGGCTCGGCTTCGCAGCTGACCGTCGTGTCCTACGGTGAAGAGCGTCCGGTCTGCACCGAGTCGAACGAGTCCTGCTGGTCGCAGAACCGTCGCGTCGAAATCGTCTACACCGCGCAGTAATCCATGCGTATTGGCATCAAACTGATGCTGGTCGTTGCGGCAGCCCTCGTGGCTGCCGCACCGGCGCATGCACAGCGACAGAGCCTGGCCGACCGCGTTGGCGCGATCGAGCAGCAGATGTACAACAACAGTGCCAACCAGGACCTGTTGAACCAGATCAATCAGCTGCGGCAGCAGGTCACCAGCCTGCAGGCCTCGATCGAGCAGTTGCAGCACGACAACGCCCAGCTCAAGCAGTCCGCCCAGGACCAGTACCTGGATCTGGACAGCCGCCTGAACCGGTTGGAAGGGGGCAATGCCGCCCCGGCCCTGCCGCCCGTTCCGGCGAGCGCGCCGAAGGCCGCCCCGGCCCCGGCAAAACCCGCAGCGGCGGCCACTTCCGAGCGGCCGCCTTCCGTCCATGGTGATGCCGGCAGCCTTGCCGCCACCGGCGACGAGCGCACCTCCTACAACGTCGCCTTCGATTCGCTGAAGGCCGGCAAGTACGATGATTCGGCGCAGCTGTTCCTGAGCTTCCTGCAGCTGTACCCGAACGGCGTCTACGCGCCGAACGCGCTGTACTGGCTGGGCGAGAGCTACTACGCCACCCGCAATTTCCCGATGGCCGAGACCCAGTTCCGTGAACTGCTCTCGCGCTATCCGACCCACGACAAGGCCGCTGGCGGCCTGCTCAAGGTCGGCCTCTCGCAGTATGGCGAGGGCAAGGTCGACCAGGCCCAGCAGACGCTGGAGACCGTCGTGGCGCAGTACCCTGGCTCGGACGCCGCGCGCACCGCGCAGGACCGCCTGCAGTCGATCCGCCTCGGCAAGCAGATCCGCTGATCCGCTGACCGGGCGTACAATACGTGTCCTGTAGAGCCGAGCCCACGCTCGGCTGCTTTCGTTTCCGGACCGGCAAACCCGCCCGGATCCGGTAGCGCCGGGCCACGCCCGGCGGCTTGCATTACCGGCTGGGCCACACCCGACCGGCTGCAGTTGTAGAGCCGAGCCATGCTCGGCTGCTTTCGTTACCGGCCACGGTAGCCCACCCGCCACGTGTCCCACCAAGAAGTCCTCGCCATGACCGCCGTTACCTCGTCCAGCGCCGCCGCCACGCCCAGTGAGATCGTGCAGTCGCCCCTGCCACGCCTGAAGATCACCGAGATCTTCACCTCGCTGCAGGGCGAAGCCGATACCGCCGGCTGGCCGACCGTGTTCGTGCGCCTGACCGGCTGCCCGCTGCGTTGCCAGTACTGCGACACCGCCTATGCCTTCCATGGCGGCACCTGGTGGGACATCGACGACATCGTGGCCGAGGTGCTGGCCCAGGGCGTGCGCCACGTCTGCGTGACCGGTGGCGAGCCGCTGGCACAGAAGCGCTGCCTGGTACTGCTGCAGAAGCTGTGCGACGCCGGCATGGATGTCTCGCTGGAAACCTCCGGTGCGCTGGATGTCAGCGCCGTGGACCCCCGGGTATCGCGCGTGGTCGACATCAAGACCCCGGGGTCGGCCGAAGTGGCGCGCAACCGCTGGGACAACCTGCCGTTGCTGACCGCCCGCGACCAGATCAAGTTCGTCATCTGCAGCCGCGAGGATTACGACTGGGCCAAGTCCCTGTTGGCCGAGCACGATCTGGTGAAGCGTTGCACCGTGTTCTTCTCGCCGAGCAAGGGTGAGATCACCGCGCGCCAGCTGGCCGACTGGATCGTCGAGGACCGGCTGCCGGTGCGCTTCCAGATGCAGTTGCATAAAATCCTGTGGAACGACGAGCCGGGCCGATGAGCCCAGGCAGCGTTCCCTGATGTAGCTCCGGCGCGGGACAGCGTGCTGGCTTTCCCCTCCCAACCGGATGTTTTACCCATGAAGAAGGCAGTCGTGCTTCTCTCCGGCGGCATGGATTCAGCCGCCGTCATCGCCATGGCCCAGGAACAGGGCTTCGCCGTGCATGCCCTGAGCGTGCGCTACGGCCAGCGCCACACCTCCGAACTGGATGCCGCCGCCCGCGTGGCCAAGGCCCAGGGCGTTATCGCGCACAAGACCGTGGACGTGGACCTGCGCAGCATCGGCGGCTCGGCGTTGACCGACGACATCGACGTGCCCGAGGCCGGCGGTGCCGGCATTCCAGTGACCTACGTGCCGGCGCGCAACACCATCATGCTGTCGCTGGCGTTGGGCTGGGCCGAAGTGCTCGGCGCCAACGACATCTTCTGCGGCGTCAACGCCGTGGACTACTCCGGCTACCCGGACTGCCGTCCCGAGTTCGTGGCCGCGTTCCAGGCGCTGGCCAACCTGGCCACCAAGTCGGGCGTGGAAGGCGCGGGCATCAAGGTGCACGCACCGCTGCAGTTCCTCAGCAAGGGCCAGATCGTCAGCGAAGGCGTGCGCCTGGGCGTGGACTTCGGCCTGACCGTGTCCTGCTACAACGCCGACGCCAACGGCGCCGCCTGCGGCCACTGCGATGCCTGCCGCCTGCGCGCGCAGGGCTTTGCCGAAGCCGGCGTGCCCGACCCCACGCTGTACGCCTGAGGTAACGGGGGGCTGATGGCCCCAATGGTGGGTGCCAACCTTGGTTGGCACCGTGCGCCGGGCACGGCCCGGCGCTACCGCTGCTGCAACCACCCCGACGCGTCAATAAACGCCCGCACCGCCTCCGGATCGGCATAGTCCAGTTCGATCATCCGCGCGATCCCCGCCTTCTCATCAGCCTGTTGTCGCATGTACCCCTGCGCGATGCGATACCCGGCGTAATAGCCCACATCACTCACCCCGAACGGATTGCGGGCGCTGTTGTAGAGCCAGTTGTCGAGATTTTCCCCGTTCATCTCAGCAATGAAGCGTGTGCGGATTTCCGCTTCGTGTGTTGCGCCGTAGTCGTAGAAGGATAATGCCGGCCGGCGCCCACTCAGTCGCTCCGCCACATACTCGGCCACACCCTCGCGCACCGCGTACTGGGCCAGGCTGCCGGTGGTCTCGCGCTGCTGCGTATGCACGTACTCGTGCAGGTTGTTCTGCGCGTTGTTCGCCCCCGGACGGCTGTCGTAGAAGATCCGCAGGCGGCTGCGCATCGGCTCCGGCAGCTCGCTCACGTCCACGCGCTCATCGCCCAGCGCCATCTCCGCTCCGATCAGCACCTTGTCACCCAGCGTCGTGCCGCCGGTACGCAGAACACCGACCGCATAGGTGATGGTGGCAGGGCGCAGGGCGGGGTAGAGCGTACGGAAGGCAGTCAGGTCCCGTTCCAGTGTGGCGCTGGCCTGCTGCGCGTTGGCGGTCAATGGCCGTACCGACGTCCAGAAGCGCGGCCACGTACGCATGGCCGTGGCGTATTCGCGGGCGGTGTAGTTGCGCACCTGCATCAGCGCATGCAGGCCGGGGCTGCCTGGATCGATGTAGCGCTCCTGCACCAATGCGACCTGGCGTTCAACGTCGGGCTCGGTGCGCACGGCGTCATAGGTAGCCCAGAAGCGGCCGATATCATCAGTGACGACCTGGGGCGGGGCGGCCAGTGCTGCGCAGGGCACAAGCAGGGCGGCAATGAGGCAGAAGGGCAGGCGCATCCGTGGCTCCGGGGAAGGATCACAGATGGGATGCGACGGAGGCCCGGAAGGTTTAAGCCGGCGGCCCAGATCGGGGTAGTGCCGGCCGCTGGCCGGCAACCTCGACGCACCAGGGTTTCACCCGGCCCGGCAAAGTAGGGTAGAATGCCCACCCCGCCGAAAGGCTGGGGCAGTGCAATGGGCCGTTAGCTCAGTCGGTAGAGCAGAAGACTTTTAATCTTTTGGTCGAAGGTTCGAATCCTTCACGGCCCACCATTGCATCCAATGACCCAGGTCATTCAGAAAGGCACCGCAATGCGGTGCCTTTTTTGTGGCGCTCGTCCAGGTCAACTACTTCGTCCGCGCATTCTTCGCTTTAGCCGCCGCCGCGTCGGCAGCCTCCTGTGCGGCCGTTGCTGCCGCATTCGCAGAACGTGCCGCCTCCGCTCTTGCCGCCTCGAAATAGGTGAGCCGCTGCAGACTGGTTCTGCGTTCCAGTTCCATTGCTGCGGCGAAGCTCTCCGGATGCTTTGCAGCACAGGCCTCCTGCACCAGTTGCACGGCACGATCAGACAGCCCGGGCTGGATGTTGCCGAGCAGGCAATCGGCATACGGTACGGGCGCGGCCGGGCTGGCGGCCAGCGCGGCGATGAGCACGGCACTCAACATGCAAACCTCCTTGTAGGTTTCGAAGGGACTGGCGACCAGCCCGTCCCAAGTATGGACCGGTTCTGGGTACAACGGCGGGTACGCCGGCCGGATATCCCGGCACACCCATTCCGCCAGCCTGCGGCAGGCAAAGAACAACCCATCGCCCCCCCTTCATCCAGATGGCAGTCGGGCGTGGCCATCGACCGGCAGCGCTCAGCGGCGTGCAGCATTTCCGCCACGGTCAGCATGCCAACGGCGGCACGCTTCTCGCGTGCCATCGCGGATGCGCTTGAGGCATCCCCAGAATGCGCATCCACGCATGGCGTGGATCTACTTTCGCCTGAGGACAATCGCTGCGATGACGGCTGCGATGCCGACCGGGATCAGGACGACCGCCAGAAGAATGATCCAGTGCCAAATGCTGAAGCCCCCCATGTCCCAACTCCTTGTAGGAAACGACGAATGCTAGCAAACGCGATTGCAGTCATTTCCCGATATAGTTCAAGCATCGCGCAGCGCCATAGCATACGTGCAGGCATGCCGAATCGGCCGACGCCTTGGCCTTGGCGTTATGCTCGGCACTTTCCCAGGATGGGCCGCTCCATGCGCTTGATCGTGCTGTCGCTGTTGTTGTCCGCTGTCTCCGCCGCGCCGTTGATGGCCGCCGAGCCGGCGCCGTCCGCACAGGCCGCCGCCGCAACCCCGCTGGTCATCGGCGAGACCTTCACCATTGAATCGAAGGCGCTGGGCGAAACCCGCCGCATCAATGTCTACCGCCCGCAGCCGTGGGGCCTGGACCCGAAGGCACCATTGCCGGTGCTGTACATGGCCGATGGCGGCATCGGCGAGGACTTCCTGCATGTGGCAGGGCTGGTGCAGGTGCTGAGCGGCAACGGCAGCATGCGTCCGTTCCTGCTGGTAGGCATCGAGAACACCGAGCGCCGCCGCGACATGACGGGCCCCAGCAGCGACCCGCAAGACCAGAAGATCGCGCCCCGCATCGGCGGTTCAGCGGCCTACCGCAGCTTCCTGCGCGATGAACTGATGCCGCAGGTGCGCCAACGCTACCCGACCACCGACGAGCGCGCGCTGATCGGTGAATCGCTGGCCGGCTTGTTCGTGGTCGAGACGTTGCTGCAGGAGCCGACACTGTTCAACAGCTACATCGCGCTGGACCCCAGCCTGTGGTGGAACCGGGGCACGATGTTGGCCGCTGCGGCCAAGCAGTTGCCGGCGGTGACGCGTGCGCAGCCGCGCGTGTTCCTGGCCAGCAGTGGGCAGCCGGAGCTGGCTGCGTCCGCCGCGCAGTTGGCCACGCTGCTGCAGCAGGCGTCGCCGTCGCCGCTGGTGAAGTACCTGCCGCTGCCGGAGGAAACCCACGCCACGATCTATCACCCAGCCGCCTTGCAGGCGCTGCGCACGCTGTTCCCGGCACCGCCGCCGGCGTCGCCCTGATCCGGCGTGGCACTGCACCGCACGACGTGTGAGGATGCGGTAGCGGCGCCACCTGAGGGCGTCGCCCGCAACGGGAGAGCGTGGATGCAGCGTGTGCGTGGATGGAGTGTGGCGGCCTGCCTGGCCGTGAGTGGCTGTGCGATGTCGGTGGCACCACCGGGCAACGCAGAGTGAAGTGAAGGAGGGCGCGGCAGCCGCTGCGCCAGGCGTGGTGCTGCCGGATACGGAAGCGTTGCGCATACATGACCCCGTGGGCCGCGACTATCCGATCTGGGTGGCGCTGCCGGCCGACTATGCGGCGCATCCGGAAAAGCACTATCCGGTGCTGTACGTGACCGATGCGCTGTACAGCTTCCCGCTGGTGCGCAGCGTGCGCAATCTGGTGGGGCAGCAGGGCGTCAACATCGAGGATTTCATCCTGGTCGGTCTGCCGCCGCAGGAAGGCCTGACTTCAAAGCAGAGCCGCTCGCGCGACTACACGCCCAGCAATCCGGCGCGCACGGTCGATGGCTATTACAGTGATGACGTCACCTACGGCGGTGCCGCGCACTACCGTGATTTCCTGGCGACACAGGTGCTGCCGATGGTCGATGCGCGTTATCGCACCGATCCCGCCCGGCGCATGTTCGCGGGTCATTCCTATGGCGCGCTGTTCGGCGCCTATGTGCTGACCACACAACCGGACATGTTCAGCACCTACATCCTGTCCAGTCCTTCGCTGTGGTTCGACCAGCTTCTGCTGCCGCGCATGCAGGATGCCGCTGTGGTTCCGGCTCAGCCTACGCGCGTGCTGCTGTCGGTGGGTAGCTACGAGACGGACAAGCCAGGGCCACGTTATTCCACCGGCAACGACATGCTGAGGCAGGCCGCGGACTTCACTGCCCAGCTGAAGCGCACGGGGCGCAAGTTGAAGGTGGACAACGTGGTGATTGACGGCGAGGACCATCTCACGGTCTACCCGCGGGTGATCACTCGCGCACTGCTGGAGGTGATGCCGGGTGAAGGGCCGTACACCGGCGGTTGATAGGGGGGCTGCATCCACGCATGGCGTGGATCTACCGGTGGTGTTGACGCGGATCCATGCCGAAGAGAAACGGAATCAGTAGATCCACGCCAGGCGTGGATGATTGCCTCAGGCCGCGCTGGCCTGCGGCGGCGGTATCAAGGTGGCATCTGCTGCATGGCGGAAACAAAGGCGGATGGCATCGAGCAGTTCGCTCATGCTGTACGGCTTGGGCAGGAAGTGGATGCCGGCGCGCAGCTGCGGCAGCACGCGGTGCTGGTCCATGCCGGAGGTGACCAGGATCGGCAGCTGCGGCAGGTGCTCACGCACGCGGTTGGCGGTTTCGATGCCGCTGATGCCGCCCAGGCAGACGTCGGTGAACAGCAGGTCGAACGGTTCACCGGCGTTGAGCAGGCCCAGCGCGGCCTCGGCGCTGCTGACAGCGGTGACCTGGCAGGCCTGGCTTTCCAGGGCGAGGCGACTGAGTTCCTGGGTTTCCTCGGCGTCCTCGATCAGCAGGACGCGTGGTTCCACAAAGCGCTTGGACAGCAACATGACGCGGCAACTCCGGACAACAGGGGGAGCGAAAGGCGCGCAAGTATGCGCAAGCCGGTAGTGAGCCCGGCGTGCACGGCAAGCTAAGTGGGCGTTACAGTCGCCCGCGCCGCTGGCGGCGCACGTGCCAGGCCAGCACCAGCACCGCCAGCAGGGCCGTGCCGATGCGCAGGCTGGTGGCCTGCCAGCCGAGCGCGACGGCGTCATCAAGGCTGAACACATTCCAGGCCAGGTTCATCGAAACGTGCAGGACCAGGCCGCACCACAGGGTGTCACCGTCGAGGTGGTCGAGCCAGGCGAAGATGAAGCCGCCGAGGGCGATTACCGCGCCGACGAACAGCGCGATGCCGCCACCGTCGAACCCACCGAAGCCCAGCCAGTGCACCATGCCGAACAGCAGCGCCTGCGGCAGCGCGAGCAGCGGCCACGGACCACGCACGATCTTCACCAGCAGCACGAAGCCCAGGCCGCGGAACAGCACTTCCTCGGCCAGTGGGAACAGCACGGCCAGCATGGTGGCGTCCAGCGCGGTCAGCGCGGTGTTCGGGGTGCCGAGCATCGCCAGGCCCAGCCAGCACGGCAGGCTGGCCAGTAACACCCACATCGGGCCGCCCCAACCATTCCCGCGCAGCCCGAGGCTGCCCAGCAGGCCCATGCCACGGGGCCGCAGCAGCGTGGCCAGCAGTAGTGCCACCAGCACCGCCAGCGCGTTGTCCAGCAGGCTGCCGCCGTAGGGTATGGGCAGGGCGGGAATCGGAGTCCCTGCGGCCGCAGCGATATCGCGCAGGTTCAGGCCCAGGCCAACGCCCAGCAGGACCAGCAGCAGGCGCGCGGCGGTGGGCAGGCGGGACAACGCGGTCATGTACGCACTCCCTGCGGAACAGGGGCCCAGTGTGTGCGACTGCCGCCGCATCGGCACGCGTCGGAAGTCCCTGTGCCATCGGTCATGCGTTGCCGCACAGTCATCACCGCACAGGTACAGTCGATGCAGGACCGACAGGAGCAATGCCGATGCTGTGCCCCGTGTGCAAGACCCAGACCCTGCAGATGGCCGAACGCCATGGCATCGAGATCGACTATTGCCCCGGCTGCCGGGGCGTGTGGTTGGATCGTGGTGAACTGGACAAGATCATCGAGCGTGCCGGTGCCGGTGCCGGTGCCGGTGCCGGTGCGGCCGTGCCGCCGCCCGCGCCTGTACAGCAGCATCCGGCATCCTCTCCGCCGCCGGTGATGCACCGTGATACCCGCCACTTGGGCCAGCGCTACGAGGACAATCGGGGCCACGGATACAAGAAAAAGAAGAAGGACAGCTTCCTGTCGGAGCTGTTCGACTTCTAGGCGCTGTAGAGTCGAGCTTGCTCGACTGGCTCTTGTTACCAATAGTCGAGCAAGCTCGACTCTACGGATCAGGTGCAGTCGAGCATGGCTCGACTCTATATGGAGCGCGTGATCACGGCCGCCGCAGGATGAACTCGCGGTCGTGGGTGTCGCCGACGATGAAGTCGTACTCGCCAACCTTGCTGCAGCCGTAACGCGCATAGAAGCGCTGTGCACCGAAATTCTCTTCCCACACGCCCACCCACAGGGTGCGGCGCTGCGGCTGGTCCAGCCAGGCCATGAACGCGTCCATCAGGCGTGCACCGTGGCCGTCGTTCTGGTGTGCGGCCAGGATGTAGAACCGCTTCAGTTCGATGTCGCCGTCGCGTGCATCCGTGTGCGGCAGGGTGTTGGCACCGGCGGCCAGATAGCCGACCACGGCGTCACCGTCCATCAACAGCCAGATGGCACTGCGTGGATCGGACAGTTCGATGCGCTGCGGCTCGCTGCTGTAGTGCGCCTGCAGGAAATCGTGCAGCTCCTGCGGCGGATAGGAATCGCCCCAGGTTTCGTTGTAGGTGGCAATCGCGATGGCCGACAGCGCGTCGACGTCGGCAAGGGTGGCGCGGCGGATCTGCAACGACATGGCGGTGCCTGCATTGGAACGTGGCGCAGTGTAGCCGGCCCCGGCGGCTGCCGGGGCTGGCCATTGCTCACGATCTGCTGCTCAGAACCACATGCGCACGCCAGCCACCCAGCGCGTGTCGCGCGCGTGGTCACCGGCATAGTCGGCGGTGTCACCAAACGTGCGTTCGTGGCTGATGCCGATGTAGGGCGCGAAGCGGCGGCTGAACTCATAGCGCAGTCGCAGCCCGGCTTCGACCTTGTTCAGGCCACGACCGATGCCGTACTCCTTCTCGTCCTTGGCCGCGACGGTGGCTTCCAGCAGCGGCTGCAGGATCAGGCGGTTGGTCAGCAGCACGTCGTACTCGACTTCGGCCTTGGCCAGCACCTGGCCGCCGGAGCCCATGTACAGCGTGGCCGAGCTCTCGAACTTGTACGGCGCCAGGCCCTGGATGCCGACCGCCGCCCACGTGCGCGAGTCGGCCGGGCGGAAGTCCTGGCGCACGCCGACCAGCACGTCCCACCATGGCGACACGCTGCGGCCATACAGTGCTTCCAGTGACGACGATTCCGTGCGGCCACGGCTGCGTTCGCCATCGGTGCGCAGCCACAGGCGGTTGATGTTGCCGCCGATCCAACCGGTCGCCTCCCAGGCCTGACCATTGCTGCTCTTGCCATCCCAATGTTCCAGACGGTCGATCAGCAGCAGGCTGTTGATCTCCGGCGCATGCTCCATCGCACCGTGGGCGATGGGCGGGAAGGCCGCGGCGCGGTCGGCGTCGGTCGGCACCGGGATGGGTTCGCGCGGTTCGGTCGGTGCAGGCGATCCGTGGCCCATCGCGGCGTGGTCCATCGTGGAATGATCCATCGTGGAATGGTCCATCGTCGCCGGCTGCCTCGCGCCATGGTCCATCTTCGAGTGATCCATGGCTGAGTGGTCCATCGCGCCCGAATCCATCTTCGAATGATCCATCTTCGAATGATCGACCGGTTCGACCGGTGCCTTCACGGTCTTCGCGGGCGGATCCATCGCGGCCATGTCGTGACCAGCGTGCGACTGCGCGAACACCGGAAATGCAGCGGCCAGGCCCAGGGCCAGCAGGCTGGGGGAAAGCAGTGAGCGGCTCATTCTTCGATCCTCACTTCGCGCATCATGCCCGCTTCCATGTGGTACAGCAGATGGCAGTGGTAGGCCCAGCGGCCGAGTGCATCGGCGCGCACGCGATAGCTGCGGCGGGTGCCCGGCGGCATGTCGATGGTGTGCTTGCGCAGCTGGAACTCGCCCTGTGCGTTTTCCAGATCGCTCCACACGCCGTGCAGATGGATCGGGTGCTGCATCATGGTGTCGTTGACCAGCACGATGCGCATGCGCTCGCCGTAGTTCAGCCGCAGTGGTTCGGCGCTGGCAAACGGGATGCCATCGAACGACCAGGAGAACTTCTCCATGTGTCCGGTCAGGTGCAGTTCGATCTCGCGGCTCGGCTCGCGGCCATCCGGGTCTTCGAACAGGCTGCGCATCGCGCCGTAGGTCAGCACCTGGCGGCCGTTATCGCGCAGGCCGATGCCGGGGTCGTCCAGCTTCGGTTCGGAGGCCGAGCTCTGCATGTCCACCAGCGGGTTGTTGCGTTCGCTGGCAGGGTGCTTCGGTGCCTTGCTGGCGGCATCGCCGCCGCCGTGCGCGCCGTGGCCCATGCTGGCGCCGCAGCCGCCTTCCATGCTCTTCATCGCGGCCATGTCGTGACCGCCGTGGCCACCACTGCCCATGTCGTGACCCATGTCGCTCATCGTCAGCAACGGACGTGGGTCGCGCGCGGGAATCGGTGCCTGCAGGCCATGGCGAACCGCCAGTGTGCCGGCGGCGTAGCCGGTGCGGCCCATGTCCTGGCAGAAGATGGTGAAGGCGTCCTGGCCGCTCGGTTCGACGATCACATCGTAGGTTTCGGCCGGGGCGATGCGGAACTCATCGATGCTCACCGGGTGGATGTACTGGCCGTCGGCAGCGACCACGGTCATCTTCAGGCCAGGAATGCGTACGTCGAAGTAGGTCATCGACCCGCCATTGATGAAGCGCAGCAGCACCTTCTCGCCGCTGCGGAACAGGCCGGTCCAGTTGCCGGCCGGGGCGGTGCCGTTCATCAGGTAGGTATAGGTGTGCGCGTTGATATCGGAGATATCGGTGGGCGTCATCCGCATCCGGCCCCACATGCCACGGTCGGACAGCGCCGCCGACCAGCCGTCGCGTTTCGCGTCGCGCAGGAAGTCGGGCAGGGTGCGCTTGTAGTAGTTGTCGTGCTCGGCCAGCTTCTTCATGCGGCGGAACAGCGCGCCCGGGTCCATGTCGGTCCAGTCCGACAGCATGATCACGTGCTCGCGGTCGTGGTGGTACGGCGACGGTTCGGCCGGGTCGATGATCAGCGCGCCGTACAGACCAGCCTGCTCCTGGAACATGGAGTGGCTGTGGTACCAGTAGGTGCCCGACTGCTTCAGCTCGAAGTGGTAGTGGTAGGTCTCGCCGGGGCCGATGCCGTTGAAGCTCAGGCCGGGCACGCCGTCCATGTTGGCGGGCAGCAGGATGCCGTGCCAGTGGATCGAGGTCGGGTGGCGTTCCAGCGTGTTGCGCACGAACAGGTCGACGGTCTGGCCTTCGCGCCAGCGCAGGATCGGTGCCGGCAGCGAGCCGTTGACGGTGATCGCCGGGCGGGTGCGGCCGGTGAAGTTGGCCAGCGATTCGCCGATGGCCAGTTCGATGCGGGTGTCGCTGAGCACGGCGGGGGCGCCGGCCAGCCGTGGGGCGGCCGTGGCGGCGGCGAGCGCGCGCTGCGGCACGCCGACAGCGGCGATGCCGGCAACCACGCCGCCGGCGGCCAGGCCCTGCACGAACAGGCGGCGCGACGGCATGGGCACAGCGCCCGGACCGGGGGGAATGCGGGTATTCATGGTGGTGACTCCAGACACGTAAAGACGCCGGCAGGCGGCCGGCTGCGGTGCGCAGGGCGCACGATGCGTGTGGAATCAGCCGATGGGAGGACGCGAGATCGGCGGCAGCGGCGGCGCCGGGCGGCCATTAGCCGGCATCGGCTGCGGGGCCAGCGACAATGCCGGGCCGGCCATGACCGGCAACGGCAGCACTACCAGCAGCGGGTGCTGGGCACAGCTGCGCACGCAGTCCTTGATCTGGCAATGAGCGTCATGGGCGGGGGCCTTGGCCTGCGGAGCCTCGTCGGCCTGCATGCCGGCGTGGTGGTGGCAGTCGGCGGTGCCGCCGTCAACAGCAGTGGCTACGGCGTGCGCCATCCGGCCCATTTCCTCGTGACCACTGGCCATGGCCGCGTTCAGCCCGTTGAGCAACAGGCTGAGCATGAACACGACACGGAGCAGGGTCGAGGCCAGGGACATGGCGCTAATCTAGCTGCAAGCGGGCGCGGATGCACTTCCGGCTGAATGGCCGGTTCAAGGTTGGACCAGCACCAATGTAGAGCCGCTACCCTTCTTCGCGCACGATCTCGACCAGGCGCGGGCCGTAGCGGCTCAGCTTGGTGCCACCGATGCCGCCGACCCGGGCCAGTTCGTCCAGGCTGGTCGGGCGCTGTTCGGCGATGTTGCGCAGAGTGCTGTCGTGGAAGATCACGAAGGCCGGCACGTTCTGTTCGCGGGCCAGTTCGGCACGCAGGCCGCGCAGCGCGTTGAACAGCGCCAGATCCTGCGGCAGCACCGACAGGCCGGTGCGCTGCGCGCTGCGCTCGCGCCCGCTGGTGCTGCTGGCCGGGTCGCGGCGCATGCTGATCTGGCGGCGGCCGGTCAGCACGTCGCGGCTTGCATCGGTCAGGCGCAGGCCACCGTGGCCCTCGCTGTCCACCTCCAGCAGGCTGGCGGCGACCAGCTGGCGGAACACGCTGCGCCAGGTGCGTGCATCCAGGTCACGGCCGATCGCATAGGTGCTGAGCTTGTCGTGGCCCTGCTGCTTCACCTTTTCGTTCTCGCTGCCGCGCAGGACGTCGATCAGGTGACCGACGCCGAAGCGCTGGCCGCTGCGATAGACACAGCTCAGCGCCTTCTGCGCCGGAATGGTCGCGTCCCACGAGGCCGGCGGCGTCAGGCAGTTGTCGCAGTTGCCGCAGGGCTGGGGATAGGTCTCGCCGAAACCGGCCAGCAGCACCTGGCGGCGGCACTGCATGGATTCGCAGTAGCCCAACAGATGGTCCAGCTTGGACCGCTCCAGCTGCTTGCGCTCTTCGCCGGCTTCGGACTGCTCGATCATCTGCTTGAGCAGCACCACGTCACCCAGGCCGTAGCACAGCCAGGCCTCGGCGGCCTCGCCATCGCGGCCGGCGCGACCGGTTTCCTGGTAGTAGCCTTCCATCGACTTGGGCAGGTCGGTATGCGCGACGAAGCGCACGTCCGGCTTGTCGATGCCCATTCCGAAGGCGATGGTGGCGCACATCACGATGCCATCCTCGCGCAGGAAGCGGCGCTGGTTGCTGGCGCGTACTTCCGGTGGCAGGCCGGCATGGTAGGGCAGGGCGTTGAAGCCCTGGCCGCAGAGGAATTCGGCGGTCTCTTCGACCTTGCGCCGCGACATGCAGTAGACGATGCCGGCCTCGCCGCGGTGGCCGCGCAGGAAATCGGTCAGCTGCTTGCGGGCGTTGTCCTTCTGCACCACGGTATAGCGGATGTTGGGGCGGTCGAAGGAGCTGACGAAGTGGCGTGCTTCCTGCAGATCGAGGCGCTCGGCGATCTCGCGCTGGGTCGGCGGATCGGCGGTGGCGGTGAGCGCGATCCGCGGGATCTGTGGCCAACGCTCGTGCAGCACGGTCAGCTGGCGGTATTCGGGGCGGAAATCATGGCCCCACTGCGACACGCAGTGTGCTTCGTCGATGGCGAACAGGGCGATCTGGCTGCGCGACAACAGCGACAGGAAGCGACCGGTCAGCAGCCGCTCGGGAGCGACATAGAGCATGTCCAGCTCGCCCGCGAGCAGTTCGCGCTCGACGCGGCCGGCGGTCTCGGCGTCCAGGGTCGAGTTCAGGTACTCGGCACGCACGCCGAGCTGGCGCAGGGCTTCGACCTGGTCCTGCATCAGCGCGATCAGCGGCGAGATGACGATGCCACAACCGTCACGCAGCAGGGCCGGCACCTGGTAGCAGAGCGACTTGCCACCGCCGGTGGGCATCAGCACCAGGGCATCATGACCGGCAGCCACATGCTCCACGATGTCCTGCTGGGGACCACGGAAATCGTCGTAACCAAAGACGCGTTGAAGCAGGTCGTGCGCGGGACGGGAAGCCATCCGGCTAGTTTACCCCGGCGGGGGTTCGGCAGGGCTGCGCCCTGCACCTGCTACAAGCCAGAGCAACGTCAAAGGCAACAGCCGGCTCTGGGGGTGATTCGTGGTTTGGTGGGGCGGTGTCGGAGTGCGGGGACGCCGCAAGTACGTCCGTGTAGGCTTGGCAGCCGCATCCATGCGGCTGACACCCCGCAATCCGACACCGCCTCGCCCTCGACAGGTTCACGCGGCTGTTGGTAGGTGTCGACCTTGGTCGACACATCTTTCAGATATCGAGTGAATTCATCCGTGTCGACCAAGGTCGACACCTACCAGAGCGGACCCCACCCCGCCAACCCACAGATAGCCAGCTTCTGCTCTGGCTCTGGCCTTGGCTTCAAGGCCTCTGCGGGTGCAGGGCGCAGCCCTGCCGAACACCCCCAACCCTTACTGAAGCAGCGAGCGCAGCATCCAGGCGTACTTCTCGTGGGTCTGCAGGCGCTGGGTCATCAGATCCTCGGTCGGGGCGTCGTCACCCTTGGCCGCCACGTCCAGCACTTCACGTGCCGTACGGCAGACCGCTTCGTTGGCGACCACCAACTGGCGTACCATTTCACGCCAGTCCGCACTGTCGGTCAGGCCCGGTTCCTCGGCGATCGAGGTCAGCGCAGCGAATTCCCGGTAGGAGCCCGGGGCATTGAAGCCCAGCGCGCGGATGCGCTCGGCCACGTCGTCCAGTGCCGCCCACTGCTCGGTGTACTGCGTCTCGAACATGGTGTGCAGCGAGTTGAACATCGACCCGGTCACGTTCCAGTGGAAGTTGTGCGTCTTCAGGTAGAGCGTGAACGCATCGGCCTGGAAGCGCGACAGACCGTCGGCGATCTTCTTGCGGTCGCCCTGGGTGATCCCGATATCGATGTTCGGCGCCGACGGTGCCGCCGCTGCAAGCTTCTGCTTGCCGGTCTTGGCCTTGGTCGTGCTCTTGGTCTTCGCCATGGGGTTCCTCCTTGTGGAATCGTTGGCCTTCACAATAAACCGGTCGTGATGACTGGTCGCTTTCAAAGTTTTGAACGAACCGATTGATGAACTCTATCGATAAAAATCCATCGCCCCGCCTGCGCCAACAGCGCGCCGCCATCGACGGCGCCATGAGCCGCGACCGGGGCCGTTTGCTGGGGATGCTCTCGCGTTGCCAGGCCAAGCCACAGGATGCGGCATTGGCCGCCACTTTCGAGCAGGCCTTGCAGGCGTCGGTGCAGCGCCGGATGACACGGGCGCAGCAGCAGCCGTCCATTACTCTGGACCCGCAGCTGCCGATTGCGCGTGAAGCCGACGCCATCATCGGGCTGATCCGCGACCACCAGGTCGTGGTGATCGCTGGTGAAACCGGCTCGGGCAAGACCACCCAGCTGCCGAAACTGTGCCTGGCCGCAGGCCGTGGCCAGGCCGGCATGATCGGCTGCACCCAGCCGCGACGGATTGCCGCACGTGCGGTGGCCAGCCGCGTGGCGCAGGAACTGCAGAGCGAACTGGGCCAGCTGGTCGGCTACCAGGTGCGCTTCAACGACAAGGTCAGCGAAGACAGCCGCATCAAGTTCATGACCGACGGCATCCTGCTGGCGGAAATTGCCAGTGACCGCTGGTTGTCGAACTACGACACGATCATCGTCGACGAGGCGCACGAACGCAGCCTCAACATCGACTTCCTGCTGGGCTACCTGAAGCAGCTGCTGCGCAAGCGGCCGGACCTGAAGCTGATCGTCACCTCGGCCACCATCGACACCGAACGCTTCGCCCAGCATTTCGACAATGCGCCGGTGATCAGCGTCGAAGGCCGTACCTATCCGGTGGAAGTGCGCTACCGCGCGCTGGAAGGCGAGGGCGAAGACCAGGGCGAACGCACCGTCAACGACGCCATCGTGTCGGCCATTGACGAGATCACCCGCCTGGATGCGCGCGGCGACGTACTGATCTTCCTGCCGGGCGAGCGCGAGATCCGCGATGCGCACCAGTCGCTGGAGCGCCGCAAGTACCGCAACACCGAGGTGCTGCCGCTGTACGCGCGCCTGTCCAACCAGGACCAGGACCGGGTGTTCAACCCCGGGCCGAACCGGCGCATCGTGCTGGCCACCAACGTGGCGGAAACCTCGCTGACGGTGCCGCGCATCCGTTACGTGGTCGATCCGGGCTTCGCCCGCGTCAAGCGCTACAGCCCGCGCAACAAGCTGGACCGCTTGCACATCGAGCCGATCTCGCAGGCCAGCGCCAACCAGCGCAAGGGCCGCTGCGGACGTATCGCCGAAGGTATCTGTTACCGCCTGTACGCCGAAGCTGATTTCCAGGCGCGGCCCGAATTCACCGATCCGGAAATCCGCCGCTCCAGCCTGGCCGGGGTGATCCTGCGCATGCTGCAGCTGGGCCTGGGCCGCATCGAGGATTTCCCGTTCCTGGAAGCGCCGGACGAGCGTGCGGTGGCCGATGGCTGGCAGCAACTGACCGAACTGGGCGCGATCGACGCCGAGCGGCGCATGACTACCATCGGCAAGCAGATGGCACGCCTGCCGGTGGACGTGAAGCTTGCGCGCATGCTGGTGGCCGCGCAGGCCGCAGGCTGCCTGCGGCCGATGCTGGTGATCGCCTCGTTCCTGGGCATCCAGGACCCGCGCGAACGCCCACCCGAAGCGCGTGGTGCGGCCGACAGCGCGCACGCGCAGTTCGCCGATGGCCGCTCCGAGTTCGTTGGCGTGCTGCGCCTGTGGGATGCCTACCGGCAGGCCCATGAAGACCTGACCCAATCCAAGCTGCGCGACTGGTGCGGACGTCATTTCCTCGGCTTCCTGCGCATGCGCGAGTGGCGCGAGCTGCATCGCCAGCTGCGGCTGCTGTGCGAGGAACTGGGCTGGAAGGAGGAGGCCAGCGAGGCGTCGATGGCGCCGTTGCTGGCCGGCAGCAGTACGCCGGCACCGGCGCGTGACGACGCGGCGGCGGTGAAAGCCACCCGGGGCCAGCTGCACCGCGCCGCGCGCCTGGCCCGCGAAGGCAAGGCCGAGGCCGCACCGGCGCCGGTGGCCGTGCGCGCGCAGAAGGAACAGGCGCCGGTTGGCGGCGGTTTCAGCGAACGCATGCGCGCCGCCGCCTACCAGACCCTGCACCGGGCGCTGGTGGCGGGCCTGCCGACGCAGATCGGCCACCGCACCGAGAAGGGCGATTTCCAGGCGCCACGCCAGCGCCGCTTCCTGCCGTTCCCGGGTTCGGCGCTGTCCAAGCGGCCGCCGCCGTGGCTGCTGGTGGCCAATCTGCTGGATACGCAGAAGGTGTGGGGCATGACCCTGGCCGCGATCGAGCCGGACTGGGTCATCGCCGAACTGCCGCATCTGCTGCTGCGCAAGCACTTCGACCCGCACTGGTCGCGCGCGCAGGGCCAGGTGCTGGCTTCCGAGCAGATCAGCCTGTTCGGCCTGGTGCTGGCGCCGAAGAAGCCGGTGCACTACGGCCGCATCGCGCCGGGCGAAGCGCACGACATCTTCGTGCGCCAGGCACTGGTGACCGGTGAGATCAACACCCGCGCCAGCTTCGTGGCCGACAACCAGAAAGTGCTGGAGATCGCCCGCGAGGAAGAAGCCAAGCTGCGCCGTGCTGGCATCGTTGCCGACGAGGACTGGCAGGCGCGCTGGTACCTGGACCGGGTGCCGCCGCAGATCCATTCGGCCGCGGGGCTGGATACCTGGTGGAAGGGGCTGGCGCCGGAACAGCGCAAGACCCTGCACTGGTCGCTGGTCGATCTGTTGCCGGGTGAGGGCAGCGAACAGGAGCGCTATCCGAAGTACCTGCCGCTGGGCCAGGCGCGCCTGCCACTGCATTACCGCTTCGAACCGGGTGCCGACGACGATGGCGTGACCCTGGACGTACCGCTGCACCTGCTCAACGCACTGGACCCGGTGCAGCTGGGCTGGCTGGCGCCGGGTTTCGTCGCCGACAAGGCCTCGGCACTGATCCGCAGCCTGCCCAAGGCGATGCGCCGCAACTACGTGCCGGCACCGGACTTCGGCCGCGCGTTCTACGAGGCGTTCCCGCAGCCCAGCGCCGATGCCATTACCGGCGAACTGGCGCGCTTCCTGTCACGTGCGACCGGCGCAACGGTGACCGCGCTCGATTTCGAGCCTGGTTCGATCGAACCGCACCTGCACATGAACCTGCGGCTGCGCGACGAGCAGGGCAAGGTGCTGGCGACCTCGCGCGATCTGGACACGCTGCGCGCGAAATTCGGTGGTCGTGCCGGCGATGCGTTCGCTGCACGCGCTGGGCGCGAGATGGCCGCCGATGGCCTTCGCACGTTCCCGGCCACGCCGATTCCGCTGCAGGTACCCGGTGAAGCGGGCGTGCCGGCTTATCCGGCGCTGCTGGACGAGGGCGACAGCGTGGCGCTGCGCATCTTCGCCGATCGCCAGCAGGCGCTGGAGGCCCATCCGCTGGGCGTGCGCCGTCTGCTGGAGATTGCCCTGGCCGAGAAGGTGAAGCAGGCACGCAAGCAGCTGCCGGTCGGTGCCAAGACCGGCCTGTTGTATGCGGCGATCGAGTCGCAGGAGCGCCTGCGTGGTGACCTGGTCGATGCGGCGATGAACGCGGTGCTGGCCGAGGGGCTGGAAGACATCCGCGATGCGGCAGCCTTCGAGCAGCGTCGTGAGCATGCGGCCAAGGCGCTGTTCGGCGAGGCCATGTCGCGGCTGAAGCTGGCCGAAACCATCCTGGCGCTGGTGGCGGAACTGAAGCCGATGCTGGAAGCACCGTTGATGGGCTGGGCGCGCGGCAATCTGGACGACATGGAAGCGCAGCTGGTCGGGCTGATCCATCCCGGCTTCCTGCGTGACACGCCGGCCGACGCGCTGGCGCAGTACCCGCGCTACCTGAAGGCGATGATCCTGCGTACCGAGCGTGCCAAGCGTGATCCGCCACGTGACCAGGCACGCATGCTGGAACTGCATCCGTTCCTGGAGGCGTTGGCAGCGGGGGAGCAGCAGGGACTGCGCGAACGCCCGCAATGGCAGGCCCTGCGCTGGGACCTGGAAGAGCTGCGGGTATCGCTGTTCGCGCAGGAGCTGGGTGCGCGCACCGGCATCTCGGCGAAGAAGCTGGCGCAGCGGGTGACCGCATTGCGCCAGGCGTGACGTCGTTGCTGCAGAGCCGAGCCCACGCTCGGCTCTGCAGCAACGTCACGGCGTTACTTGGTTCGGCGCACCTTCGGCTGGGTGTTCACGCCGTCGACCTTCAGGTACCACACGCCCATCACACCGGGCTTGATGCTGACGGCGGGGGACTGCTTGCGCACACCGGCCAGGGTGCTTGCATCGGTCTGCTCCCATTCCTGGCCGTTGTCCAGCACGTAGACGCGGCCCTTGCCGAAGCCGCGGAACTCGCCCTGCAGCACGCCGGTGATCGGCTCGCTGCTGCCGAAATCGAAGAAGCCGCGATTCTTCACGATCACTTCCTGACGGCCTTCCTCGCGCGCCGTTTCCCGTACGGCCGCAACCGCCTGGGTAGTGGCCGCTTCGACCTTGCCCTGCAGCCAGCGGTTCAGCGTGGCCAGTTCCTGCGCGTTGAGCTTGTCCAGGCCGGCCGCCTTGAACTCGGCCGGTGACATCTGCTGCTGCAGGTCACCCTCCACCACGCGCTGGGCCAGCGCAGGCGCCGACAGGGACAGCAACAGTGCGGCACAGGCCAGCAGCCGTAGGCGGAAACGCGGGACGATCGAGGACATGTCGGGACTCTCCTGGGTTTGCCCGCGAGTGTAGCGGCATGTCTTCATGCCGGGTGATGGTGGCCGCGGTGATTGTCCCTGAACGGCGCCGGCGCTAGTGTAGGGGCCTCTGTCTTGCCTGCTCGATGCTGTGAACCGCGCTTCCGTCCCCGGCCTGGATGCCTTGTTGAACCGCCCCTCGGCAGCCGTGCTGCCTGCTCCGCTGCGCCAGGCCCTGCGCGGGCACTGGGAAGCGCCGGACTGCGACCATCAGATGCGCGCCAGCTGGTCGGTGCTGGGCGACACCCTCGACGCACTGGCGATGCTCTCGGCCGACGAAGGCGCGGTGGTCGCGGCCCTGCTGTTCGATCTGCCCGGCCTGCGCGCCAGCCTGGAGCAACTGCCGCTGGGCAACCACAAGGCCGCAGTGATCGGCCTGCTGGATGGCCAGGATGCGGCCGATCCGGTGTGGGCGCTGCACGCCGGCCGCGAGGCCGGGCGCAACAGCGAGGGCCTGCGCCGCCTGCTGCTGGCGATCATCCGTGACCTGCGCGTGGTGCCCATCCTGCTGGCGCGGCAGCTGGCGCGCATGCGCGCGGCCGACAAGCTGGACGACGAGCAGCGCCGCGCGCTGGCGCAGCTGACCCGCGACATCCATGCGCCGTTGGCCAACCGCCTGGGCATCTGGCAGCTGAAGTGGGAGCTGGAGGATCTGGCGTTCCGCCACCTGGAACCGGAGACCTACCGGCGCATTGCGCGGGAGGTGGACGAAACCCGCATCGCCCGCGAGCGTTACGTCGAGAACGTCAAGAAGGTGCTGTCGCGCGAACTGGTCGCGCAGGGCATCAAGGCCGAGGTCAGTGGCCGCCCGAAGCACATCTACAGCATCTGGCGGAAGATGCAGAAGAAGCGGCTGGCGTTCGACCAGCTGTACGACATCCGTGCGGTGCGCGTCATGGTCGACGATGTCGCCGCCTGCTACGCCGCGCTGGGCGTGGTGCATGCACTGTGGGCGCCGGTGCCCAGCGAGTTCGACGACTACATCGCCCGGCCCAAGGCCAACGACTATCGCTCGTTGCATACCGCCGTGGTCGGCCCGGAAGGGCGCACCATCGAAGTGCAGATCCGTACCCACGAGATGCATTCGCAGGCCGAGCTGGGCGTGGCCGCGCACTGGAAGTACAAGGAAGGCGGCAAGGGCGCGGAGAAGTCCTTCGACCGCAAGATCACCTGGATGCGCCAGCTGCTGGAGCAGGCGCAGGACGGGCAGGGCAATGAACTGGCCGGGGCGCTCGATGCCGAGCTGACCGAGGACCGGGTCTATGCACTGAGCCCGAAGGACGAGGTGCTGGACCTGCCGCAGGGCGCCACGCCGCTCGATTTCGCCTACCAGGTGCACACGATGGTGGGCCACCGCTGCCGTGGTGCGAAGGTCAATGGCCGTATCGTGCCGCTGACCTACCGCCTGCGCAGCGGCGACCGCGTCGAGATCCTGACCGGCAAGGAGGCCGATCCGCGCCGCGACTGGCTGATGCCGGCCAACGGCTTCCTGGCCAGCAACCGCTCGCGCGAAAAAGTACGCAGCTGGTTCCACAAGCTGGACCGCGCGCGCAACGTGCAGGCCGGGCGCGAACTGCTCGAGCGCGAGCTGAAGCGTCTGGGCCTTCAGCATTCTGATCTGGCGGTGGCGGCGAAGAAGTTCCATGCCGACAGCGTTGACGACCTCTACATCCAGGTGGCGCTCGGTGACACCGGCCCGAACCAGGTCAGTCGTACCCTGCTGGAAGCCGAACGTGTAGCGAGCCAGCCGACGCCCGCGCCAGCCCTGCCGCGGCCGACCGCGCGCCGCGAGAACCTGGGCAAGTCCAAGTTCACCGTGCAGGGCGTGGGCAACCTGCTGGTGCAGCTGGCGCGTTGCTGCCAGCCAGTGGCCGGTGAACCGATCGTCGGCTACCTGACCCGTAGCCGGGGTGTCACCGTGCATCGTGCAGACTGTGCCGCGCTGGCCCGGCTGGCAGCCACCAGCCCGCAGCGCATCCTGCCGGTGGAGTGGGGGCAGGCCGGTGGCGGCTACGAAGTGGACGTGGTGGTCACTGCGGTCGACCGCCGCTGGCTGCTGAAGGACATCACCAACCTGATCGCCCAGGAAGACGCCTACGTGCTCGACATCCACAGTGACAACGTGCGCAACAGTGGCCGTGCCCACCTGCGCCTGCGCCTGAAGGTGAGCGACTACGGCCAGCTGTCGACCCTGCTGGGCAAGCTGGATGCGCTGCCCGGCGTGAGCGAGGCGCGTCGCCTCGGCTGAGCTTCACGCTGCCCCGGCTACCCTGCACGCATGGAACGCGAGCCTCCGCATCGCCCGCATGGCGCTGAACATCCTGCGCTGGACCGCGTCCGCCGCGAAGGCCGTTGGTGGTGGCTGCAGGCACGTCACGCGCGCCGGGTGTGGCGCTGGGCGTTGGTCGCCGCGCTGGCGGTGTTCGTGCTGCTGGTGCTGCTGCGCAAGCCGCTGGCCGACTGGTTCTGGGATGAGCCTCAGATTGAACAGTTGCTGGCCGAAGGCGATCGCGCACTGGCGGCCGGTCGGCTGAGTGCCGCCGATGGCAGTGGTGCGCGTGAGCGCTACCAGGCCGTGCTGGCGCTGGATGGTGATCGTCCGCAGGCCCGTGAGGGGCTGGCCCGTACCGGCGCCGCGGCCCTGCAGCAGGCCAGCGAAAAACTGCAGGCCAACGACCTCGAAGGCAGCGCGCAGGCGCTGGCACTGGCCCGGGAACTGCAGGTGCCGCAGGGCGATGCGGACGCCGTGGCACGCCAGCTGCAGGCCCGGCGCAGCGCAGGCGCCGGCATCGGTGCACTGCTGGCGCAGGCGCGCAACGCCTTTGCAGCGGGCCGGCTGGACGACGGTGACAGCAGCGCGCTGCCCCTGTTCCAGCGCATCCTGGTACTGCAGCCGGACAATCTGCCGGCGCTGGAAGGTCGCGAGGACGCACTGAGCGATCTGCTGCAGCAGGCCCGCATCCTGGCCGGGCGCGGCGAGCTGGCCGAGGCAGCCGCGATACTGCAGCGTGCGCGCCAGTTCGATGCCGGCCACGCCGATCTGCCCGCCAGCCAGGAAGCATTGGCACAGGCCGTCGACCAGCGCCTGCGCCAGGCCCAGCGCGCCTTGCAGCGTCGGCAGCTGGAATCCGCAGCGAAGGGATTCCTCGCCGTGCTGGCAGTGGCGGTTGATGATTCCAGTGCCCAGCGCGGCCGCGAACAGACCTTGCAGGCGGTGCTGGCACGCAGCCAGAAGCAGGCCGACGATTTCCAGTTCGAAGCGGCGCAGGCCGATGCCGCACTGGCAGCGGAACTGGGTGCTTCGCCGGCGGCGCAACAGCAGCTCGCGCAACGCCTGCAGCGCGCCCAACAGGCGCAGAAGGCGCTGCAGCAGCCGGCGGTCAGCAACACGCAGCGCGAGCGCCAACTGCGCGACCACCTGCGCAGGATCGAGCGCGCCGAACGTGCCGGGCAATGGATCAGCCCCCCCGGGCACAGTGCGTTCGACGCGTTGCGCGAAGCGCAGTCACTGGCGCCACGCGATGCACGGGTGAAGGCTGCCGCAGCGCGGCTGCTGCCCGCCAGTCGCCGCTGCTTCGACGACAACCTGCGGCAGAACCGCGTGCAGGCCGCAGGTGCCTGCCTGCAGGCGTGGCAGACCCTGTCGCCGACCGCGGTTGGACTTCCCTCGGCACGCCTGCGCCTGGCCCAGCGCTGGCTGGCGATCGGCAGCGAACGGCTCGGCAATGGAGACCTGGCGTTTGCCGCACACGCCGCCGAACAGGCACGGTTGCTGCAACCGGACCTGGCCGAGCTGCCGGCGTTCGAAGACCGCCTGCGCCGCGCCGGCGGTCGCCCGGATTAGGTGAAGAACACCCGCTGCACGGTCGCGCGGGCAGCGTCGAGGGAGAAGTGCTCTGCGATGTTGGCCAGGCCGGCGTCGGACAACTGCTGCCACAGCTGCGGATCCTGGTACAGGCGGACCACCGCATCGGCGAAGCCCGCCGCATCATCCGCCACCAGCACGTCCTGGCCCGGGTGCAGGTGCATTCCTTCCACGGCGCAGGTGGTACCTACCACCGGCTGGCCATGGGCCATGCTCAGGTTGATCTTGCCCTTCACGCCGGCGCCGAAACGCAGCGGCGCGATGGAAATGCGTGCGCCGTCCATGTAGGGCGTGATGTCCTCGACGAAACCGTGCATCTGCACGCCGGGCTGGCGTGCGGCCAATGCCAGCAGCGATTCCGGTGTGGCGGCACCGATGCAGTGCAGGCGTACCTCGGGCAGGCGGGCGCGGATGCCGGCAAAGACTTCGCCGATGAACCACTCCATGGCATCCAGGTTCGGCGGATGGCGGAAGCCGCCGACAAACACCAGATCATGGCGCTGTTCGAACGGTTTGCCGGCGCCGGCGACGTCGTGCAGGTTGGAGATCAGCTCCACCTGCACGGAAGGGGCGTCGGCCTGCAGCTGCTCGCGCTCGGCGGCACTGACCAGCACGGTGACGTCGCACTGCTCCATCACCGCCAGCTCGCTGGCGCGGGTGCGCTCGGCGGCGCGCAGCAACCCGGCATCACCGGCGACTTCGGCACCACGACGTTCGCGCAGGTAGTGCAGGTCCACGGTGTCGAACACAGTGCGGGCCTGCGGCGCATAGCGCTTCAGCAGCGGCAGGCACTCGTGGGCGACATGGTGGCGGACCAGCAGCGCCACGTGGAAACGCGCACCGTGCGTTCGCAGCCAGCTGGCGACGCCATCGAGGAACGGCGCATACCAGACTTCCACGCCCATCCGCTGCAGTGCTTCGGTGGCGGCACCGCCATGTTCGCGGCGGGTGGGAACAAACACCACATGAGCGCCGCCCTGCAGCAGCAGGCGGATCAGGTTCACCTGGCGCAGTGACGCCGAATCGCGATCCGGCTGGGGTACTTCCTCGTCCAGGATCAACACCTGGCGTCGGCCACGCAGCAGCAGCGCGGGTGACGGCACTTCGCCCACCGCCGGATGGTGGGCCAGCTCGGTGGCCCAGCGGGCGGCGAAGATGGCCTGGTTGCGCACCTGGTAGGCCTTCACCCCGCTGCCGGTATCGGTGCCGTTGCTGGTGCCTTCATCGTGGATCACCCGGCTGGCTGGTTGCACCAGCACACGCAGGCCCTGGGCGCGAACGCGGAAGGCCAGATCGGTGTCCTCGTAGTACGCCGGCTTGTAACGGGTATCGAAGCCGCCCAGCTGCTGCCAGAGGGCGCGCGGCAGCATCAGCGCCGCGCCGGAGCAGTAGTCGACGTCGCGCAGGCTGGCAAAGCGTGGGTCGTCCGCCGCCTCGAAACGGCCGTAGCTCCAGCCGCTGCCGTTGGCGAAGATCACACCCCCTGATTCCTGCAGGCGGCCATCCGGGTACAGCAGCTGGCTGCCGACCAGGCCGGCGTCGGGCGTGCTGGCGAACGTGTCCAGCAGGGCATCCAGCCAGCCCGGCTGCGGCACCGTATCGTTGTTGAGCAGCACCACATAGCGGCCGCGTGCGCGCGACACGCCATCGTTGCAGGCCTCGATGAAGCCGCCGTTGTGCTCGCGCACCTCATAGCGCAGTCCGGCGACCTGCGGCATCCACTGCACGGTGGCGTCGCTGCTGCCGTCATCCACGACCAGGATCTCGCACGCCGCCAGCGGCGGATGTGCCGCCAGGGCGCGCAGGCAGGCCAGGGTATGGCCGACGTGGTTGTAGACCGGGATGACGATACTCACTTCCGGCGTTTCGCTGAACGGCACCGTGAAGGGGGCGAAATCCTGTGCCGGCGGCAGGAACAGCGGCGTTCGCGGCGCGGGAACGGCGCGCTGGGTATGCACGCGGATGCGCTGCCAGGTCGCCCGCCACCCACGGGTACGCAGGCTGGCCAGGCTCCGGCGGGCCAGGCCCGTGAGGCGGTTGATCAGGTATCGGATCTCGGCCAGGGACATCGCCATCCGGTTGCAACTCCAGCTTAAGCAGGGGAACCCGGGAGAATTCGCCAGCCGCAGCGGCTGGGGTAGACTCGCCAGACCCTACATTCTCGCATTCCCGTGCCCCGACGCTACGATTCCGACGACATCGACGATTTCGACGACGACGACCAGCAGGACAACGGCCCGCTGTGGCGGCGCCGGCTGATCACCTGGAGCATGGCTGCGGTCGCGTTGGGATTGGGTTTCCTCATTCCCTATACGCTGTACCTGAACCAGCAGGTGACCCAGCGTTTCGGCGAGCTGCGCTGGCAGATCCCGACGCGCGTCTACGCGCGCCCGCTGGTGCTCACCCCCGGCAAGGCGATGGATGCGTCCACGCTGAAGACCGAGCTGGCCGCCTCCGCCTACCGCGATGACGGCCAGGGCAAGGAGCCGGCCACCTATGCGGTGAACGGCGGGCGCTTCGTCATCTCCAGCCGCGGCTACAACGACGTCGATGGCCGGGTTGCCCCGCGCCGGCTCGAGCTGTCACTGGCCGATGGTGCGGTCGCCTCGCTGCGCGACGCCGACAACCGCAAGGCCTTGAAGGCCGCGCGGTTGGACCCGGCCCGCATCGCCACCCTGTACGGCCAGAAGCAGGAAGAACGCCGCCTGATCCGCATGGACGAGGCGCCGGACCTGCTGGTGACCGGCCTGCAGGCGGTGGAGGATAAGGACTTCAACCGCCACCACGGCATCGACCTGTCCGGCATCGCGCGCGCGGTGTGGGTAACCATCCGCTCCGGTGGCCAGAGCCGCCAGGGCGCCTCTACGCTGACCCAGCAGCTGGCCCGCAGCGGCCTGCTCGGCATCGGCAAGGAGCAGACGGTTACCCGCAAATTCAACGAAGTGCTCTACGCGCTGATCATGGAAGCGCGCTACGACAAGCGCACCATCTTCGAGGCCTACCTCAACCAGGTGTACCTGGGCCAGCGTGGCAGCCAGGCCATCCATGGCATGTCCTCTGGCGCCGAGTTCTGGTTCGGTCGCGACCTGCAGTCGCTGGAGACCGAGCAGATCGCGCTGCTGATCGGCCTGGTCAAGGGCCCGTCCTTCTACGACCCGCGGCGCAATCCGGAACGCGCGCTGGATCGCCGCAACTTCGTGCTGGGCAAACTGCACGAAGCCACGCTGATCGATGACGCCGAGTACCAGCGTGCGTTGAAGGCCCCGCTGGGCGTGCCCAAGACGCCGGGCCTGGTTGCCGCCAACCGCTTCCCCGCCTATGTCGATCTGGTCCGCCGCCAACTGGGTCACGACTATCCGGAATCTGCCCTGCAGGGCGCCGGCCTGAGCGTGATGACCGGTATGTCGCCGTCCGCGCAGGCCTATGCCGAAGGCGCGGTGACCCGCACCATCAAGTCGCTGGAGAGCAAGCGTCGCCCCGAACTGCAGGCCGGCATGGTGCTGACCGACGTGCACAACGGTGACGTGCTGGCGGTGATCGGCAGCCGTGAAGTGTCCGAGGTCGGCTTCAACCGTGCGATCGAAGCACAGCGCCCGGTCGGCTCGTTGCTGAAGCCGTTCGTGTACCTGCTCGCGTTGGCGCAGCCGGACCGCTACTCGCTGGCCAGCTGGGTCGACGATTCACCGGTGACCGTCCAGCTCGGCCGCGGCCGCAACTGGAACCCGGGCAACGCGGACAACCGCAGCCACGGCACCGTGCGCCTGATCGACGCGCTGGCGCATTCCTACAACCAGGCCACGGTGCGCGTGGGCATGCAGGTCGGCCCCGAGCGTGTGACCCAGCTCATCCACGTGCTGGCCGGCATCAAGGCCGAGGCGAATCCGGCGGTGATTCTCGGTTCGACCGACCAGAGCCCGTACGCGATGGCCCAGCTGTACCAGTTCCTCGCGTCCGGTGGCGAAATCCAGCCGCTGCATGCGGTGCGTGGCGTGCTCGATCCGCAGGGCAAGCTGCTCAAGCGTTACGACAAGACCCCGGCACCGGCCCAGGAAGGCGACTCGATTGCCGCCAACCTGATCAGTGTCGGCCTGCAGCAGGTGGTTGCCAGCGGCACCGCGCAGCGCCTGAACGCCGATGGCCTCGGCCGCCTGCAGCCGGCCGGCAAGACCGGTACCACCAACGATGGCCGCGACAGCTGGTACGCCGGTTACACCGGCGATCATCTGGCGGTGATCTGGATCGGCAACGACCAGAACGAGCAGGCCGGCCTGTACGGTGCCACCGGCGCGATGCGGGTCTGGTCGGGCATCTTCCAGCGCCTGCCGAGTGCGCCACTGCGGGTCAGCAACAAGGGCCTGGACTGGCAGTCGGTGGCGCCGACCGGACTCAACAGCACGGATGAAGGCTGCCCGGGCGCGCGTCGTTTCCCGTTCGTGGTGGGCTATTCACCGGCCTATGCACCGTGTGCGCCGGCGGTGTCGCCGGACGGGCAGGGTGCCGAAGGCGAGGGCGGTGGCTGGCGTAGCTGGTTCGGCCTGGACCGCAAGCCTGAGCCGCCTGCTGAACCTGCCGCGGCGCCCGCCGCCGCCACTCCTCCCCCGAGCCGATGATGCCGATGAACATGCGATCCCTGCTGCAGCCCCTGGCCCTGACCGGCCTCAGCCTGGCCCTGGCCGCCTGCGTCAGCAGCGCACCGCCGGTGGCCAAGCCGCCGGTTGATACCACCACGCCGGCACAGCGCCTGGCTGCGGTGGATGCGGCCGCAGGTCCGGACGACAAGGAGCTGTCGGTGCAGCCTCTGCGTGATTCGCAGGTGGAAGACCTGCGGGTGACCGCACAGACGCAGCGCCAGGCCAACGACCTGGCCGGTGCCGCCAGCAGCCTGGACCACGCGCTGGAAATCGTGGCCGGTGACCCGGCGGTGCTGCAGGAGCGTGCCGAGCTGGCGCTGTTGCAGGGCCAATGGGCACAGGCTGAGACGTTCGCGCGCAAGGCGGTGGATCTGGGCTCGAAGACCGGGCCGCTGTGCCGCCGGCACTGGGCGACGATCGAGCAGTCGCGTCTGGCGCGCGGCGAGAAGGAAAATGCGGTGTCGGCGCATGCGCAGATTGAAGGTTGCACGGTGCCGGGGATCAAGCGGTACTGAGGTATTCCACTCCATCGGGCGCTGCCCCCTCTGCGGCGCGCGCTCGCACTGATGGATACAGGTGATGGGACGGGTAGGTGGGGCGTGCAGGACACGCCGTAAACCCATCCTTGGGGGCTCGATGGCGCCATCCATGGCGCCAACGGTCCTGCACGCCCCACCCACCCGGCCCGCTATACATCGCGCGGGCCGCAGGCAAGAACAAAATCAAAATCAAAAGCGGGTCGCGCGCTGCGCGCGCTCGCGGTAGTTCGTCCTCTTTTCCCGTTCCCTCAACCGCTTTTGACATCCCAGTCGAGCAAGCTCGACTCTACGAAGCGCGTGCCTCCGTCACCGGGGCACTGTCGAAGGTGGGGGACTGTGGGTTTGCGGGGTGTCCGCGGCATGGATGCCGCGGCCAAGCCCCCAAGGTGAAGTGACCCCCGGGAGTTGGACACCAGATCCAACCCCGAGGGATACATGAACAAATACGACGCGCGTTTCAAACTGCAGGTC
>NZ_JAXAXM020000029.1:0-40257 GCF_047500745.2 Stenotrophomonas sp. FR024 | reverse complement strand
GCTTTGACCGATGTGGAGGTCTTGCAGGCCTCTTTGGCGACCTGCAGTTTGAAACGCGCGTCGTATTTGTTCATGTATCCCTCGGGGTTGGATCTGGTGTCCAACTCCCGGGGGTCACTTCATGGATGGGTTTACGGCGTGTCCTGGCCAGGGTGCCCCACCGCCGCCCAGCGATATCAATCGAGGCGCCAGCGCATCATCCCGCCAACGCATTTCATTCCGGCGCCAGCTGGTCCATCCGTATCCGGTTTGCGAACAGCGAGAACGCCAGCATCCCGGCCAGGCCATTCGCCCGGCTCACCCAATGCGGCAGCCAGCGCGGCGGCTTCAGCACCCCCGCGTCGAACAACGGCGCGAACGCGATCGCATCGGTCAGGCTCATCTTGCCCGCGAACAACCAACGGCAGACCTGCAACCGGTCCTCGGCCAGCATGTGGCGGAAGAACGTGTGCACCGACACCAGGCCGCGCAGGTACACCGTGTCCTTGGTGAAGGCCAGGCCGCCACTCGGCGGCACGCCACGGAACACGCGCTGTGCCGAGGCGAAGCTCTCCTCCGCGTTCTGCCCGGCATCGCAGAAATAGCGGAACACTTCGATGAAATCGGCACCTTCGCGGGCCATCGCAATCGCTTCGGTGCGCAGGCTGATGCGCTTGAGGCGCTCGATGTCGATGCTGCCGGTGATCTGCTCGGCGAAGGTGGCCAGCCCTTCCTGGGTGGCCGTCACCCGCGGCGAGGACAGTGCCAGGCTCGGCAGCACCGGCTGCTCGCGGCCGTTCAGGGCGGTCAGCGAATGCACCAGCGCTTCATGGTGGAACAGCTGCGCGCGGTCGTAGGCACTGAAGCGCGCACTGGTGCGCAGGCGGATGCGGGTCGGGCCGGCGGCGGCCTTGGACACCAGCTCCGGGTCGAGCTGTACCTGGATGATGCGCGATTCGAAGAACGCGTCCAGATCGTTCTGCAGTTGCAGTTGCAGCGCGATGGCCGAGACCGGCACCTGTTCTTCCGGCGCCAGCAGTTCGTGGTCCAGTTCGGCGGCGATCTGGATGAAGTGGCGTGCAGCCTCACGCGTACTGGGGCCATTGCCCGGCAGCGGCTGCTCGGGGGCGCCGAACAGCTGCACCGAACAGGTATCGACTGCAGCAGTGCCCAGCCCTTCCAGCAGCTGTGCGGCCAGGTCCCAGCTCTGCGCCGACTGCCGCACGTAGTGGCCCAGCGGGTGGCTGTCGTCGCAGTCGGCGGCGATCGCGGCCAGCGCGCGGCGTTCTTCGCTAAAGTCCAGCTTCGGGTAATCCACCTTCGGCAGTACCGGCTGGCCACGCGCCACGCTGTCCAGGAACGGTGCCTGCACCGTGGCTGGCCAGCTGGTCAGGCCCAGCAGGCGGATGCCTCCCACGGCCTCGACCAGGCGCGCATCGAGCGCTGCATGGTGGGCCACGTCACGGTCCAGCGTCGCAGTCGGTTCCATGCGCGGACTATAGCGCTCTGCCCGCACGTTGGTAGGTGCAATGGATCGGGTAGCTGCCAACCTTGGTTGGCATCCGCTGAAGGCGGACTTCGGATACATCCGTGCCAACCAAGGTTGGCACCTACCAGGAGCGGGCAGAGGCGGGCTTCGGATACATCCGTGCCAACCAAGGTTGGCACCTACCAGGAGCGGGCAGTTGGCATCCACCCGAAGCAGGCAGAGGCGGGTTTCATTGCAGGAGTCAGAGCCCATTGCGGTGCAATGGGATCCGACCCCGCGATACCGATCAACGCCTGCGCGGCTTGCCTGCCGGGCGGAACTGCTGGCCCTTGCCCTTCTTGCCGCCGCGTTCCTGCGCGGTCTCGGCCTGGCGCACCGCCAGCTTGGCGGCAGCGGCGGCCACTTCTTCCTTCAGCTTGAAGTAGTTCAGCAGCCGGCTCTCTTCGATCTCGCCGGCCTCGATCGCTGCACGCACGGCACAGCCCGGTTCCTGCTGGTGCTTGCAGTCGTTGAAACGGCACTGTGCGGCCAGCGCTTCGATGTCCGCGAACCCCCCCTCGGACAGGGTCTCTTCGCCGGTCGGCTTCAGCTCGCGCATGCCCGGGGTGTCGATCAGGCAGGCGCCGGTCGGCAGCGGCATCAGCGCGCGGTGCGTGGTGGTGTGGCGTCCGCGCGAATCGTTGGCGCGCACCGCGTTGGTCTTCATCCGCTGCTCGCCCAGCAGGGTGTTGGTCAGCGTGGACTTGCCGGCACCGGAGGAACCGACCAGCACCACCGTGCGGCCCGGGCCCAGCCACGGCTGCAGCACCGCCACGCTGTCGGCATCCAGGCCGTTGATCGCATGCAGCGCGATGCCCTGCATCTCCAGCTCTTCCAGCACCGCCAGCGCATCCTCGCTGTACTCGGTCTGGTCGGCCTTGGTCAGCACCACCACCGGTTCTGCACCGCCACCACCGACCAGCAGCAGGTAGCGTTCGATGCGGCGCGGATTGAAGTCGGCATCCAGGCCACAGACGATGAACACCGTATCGATGTTGGCGGCGATCACCTGCTGGTGGTAATGCTCGCCGGCCGCACCGCGCTTGATCGCGGTACGCCGTGGCAGCAGGGCGACGATGCGGATGCCATCGAGCAATACCCAGTCACCCACCGCTGGCCGTTCATGGCTGGGGAAGCGCGGGCGCTGCCATTCCGGCAGCGACTCGGCCTTGATCGACGCATCCGGGCCATCGGCCACCACGTAGTGGGTGCGGTGCTGTTCGATCACCCGTGCCGGGCGGGCCTGCGGATGTGCGGCCATCGCGGCCTGCCAGTCGGCCTGCTGCGCCGGGCCCGGCCAGGGCCAGCCAATGGTCTGCAGGGCGATGAAATCGGGGGTCTGGGTCATCGCCGCCATTCTACCTGTGCCGGCGCCCTGCCAGCCCAGCAATGACGGGCCCGGAGCCCTTGCCATGCATTGCAGCAATTCCGGTAGGATGGAAGCCCCATGCCTTTTGACGGCCCAGCCCCCATGTCCACCAACTCGCCCAAGCCCCTGGCCATCCGCGAGCGCCTTTCCGAAGTGCGCTACGAAATCCGCGGAGAACTGGCGCGGCGAGCCCGGGAGCTGGAGGCGCAGGGCCGCAAGCTGATCAAGCTCAACATCGGCAATCCCGGCGCCTTCGGTTTCCGCGCGCCGGAGCACCTTCAGCGTGCGATCGCCGACGACATGGGCCGCACCGACCCCTACACGCACCAGCAGGGCCTGCCGGTCGCGCGTGAAGCCATCGCCAGCTACTACGCCCGCCGTGGCGCGCCCGATGCGCACCCGGACCGCGTCTTCCTCGGCAATGGCGTCAGCGAACTGATCGACCTGTCGCTGCGTGCGCTGCTCAATCCCGGCGACGAAGTGCTGGTGCCCTCGCCCGACTACCCGCTGTGGTCGGCCTCGACCATCCTCAACGATGGCCGCCCGGTGTACTACCGCTGCGCACCGGAGAACGGCTTCCAGCCGGACCCGAGCGAGATCGAGACGCTGGTTTCCTCGCGCACCCGCGCCATCGTGCTGATCAACCCGAACAACCCCAGCGGCGCCAGCTACCCACGCGAACTGCTGGAGCGCGTGGTGGAGATCGCGCGCCGCCACAACCTGCTGTTGCTGGTTGATGAGATCTACGACCAGATCCTGTACGACGACGCGCTGTTCCAGCCGGTCGCGCCGCTGGCCGGTGATCATCCGTGCCTGACCTTCAGCGGCCTGAGCAAGGTGCACCGCGCCTGCGGCTGGCGCGTGGGCTGGGCCCACCTCAGCGGCGACGATGCCCGCCTGGGTGACTTCCGCGCGGCGCTGGACCTGCTCGGTGCGCTGCGCCTGTGCGCCAACGTGCCGGGCCAGTACGCCATCGAGGCCGCGGTGAACGGCCCGGACACCATTTCCGAGCTGTGCACGCCGGGCGGCCGCCTGTACGAAACCCGCCGTGCGGTGATCGAAGCCTGCGAAGCCAGCGAACACCTGTCGCTGGTCGCGCCGGCCGGTGCGCTGTACGCGTTCCCGGCCGTGGTCGGCGCTGCGGCGAAGGGCTTCGACGACCACAACTTCGCGCTGGACCTGATGAACAACGAGGGCGTGCTGGTGGTGCCGGGCTCGAGCTTCAACGTGCCCTACCGCCACCATTTCCGCGTGACCCTGATGCCGGAAGCCTCGGTGATGCGCGATGTATTCGCGCGCATTGACCGTGCCCTGGCCCGCCGTGCCGAGGACGCGACCAAGGTCGTGCCGCTGAAGCCGCGCCGTTCGGTGGCCTGACCTGTGACCCTGTCCTACCTGGCGCTGGGCGATTCGTACACCATCGGTGAAGCGGTTGCAGTCGAAGGCCGCTGGCCGCACCAGCTGGCCACCGCGCTGCGTGCGCAGGGCATTGAGCTGTCCGATCCGCAGACCATTGCGACCACCGGCTGGACCACCGACGAACTTGATGCAGGCATCGATGCGGCCGCGCCGCAGGGGCCGTTCGATTTCGTCAGCCTGCTGATCGGCGTCAACAACCAGTACCGTGGGCGTCCGCTGGACGAATACCGCAGCCAGTTCCAGGCGCTGCTGCAGCGGGCCATCGGTTTCGCTGGCGGTGATGCCGGCCGCGTGCTGGTGCTGTCCTTTCCCGATTGGGGTGCGACCCCGTTCGGCGCCGGCAGTGGCCGCGACCTGGCCACGATCGAGATCGAGACCGACGAATTCAATGCGGCTGCCGAGGTGATCAGCACCCAGCAGGGCGTGGCCTTCGTCGACATCACCGATATCAGCCGTGACCACGGTGACGACCCGGCGATGATTGCCGAAGACGGCCTGCACCCTTCGGCGCGGATGTACGCGCTGTGGAGCGCGCGCGCCCTGCCGGTGGCCGCGCACCTGCTTGGCGGCACGGACTGAGGCGATGGACGGCACGCCACGGACTGGCACGCCCCTGCCCTGCACGCCCCTGGCGGCCCCGCAAGCCCGCTTGATCGCCGACGCATTCCGGCCGGCGCAGGTCTGGGGCAGCCGCCGCGACTACTACTACACCCGCGGCAAGCTCGGCAGCGATCCGCTGTACGACGGCGTGCTGCAGCATCTGCCTGACGATGGGCAGCCGGTGCTGGACCTGGGCTGCGGGCTGGGCCTGTTCGCCCATGTGCTGCGCCAGCGCGGCGGTACCCAGCATTACCTGGGCGTGGACGTGGATGCCGGCAAGATCACCCGCGCGCAACGTGCTGCCGCCGACCTGCAGGACGTGCGCTTCGACTGCGTGGATGTGCAGGCGCCGCTGCCGGCGCAGGCCGGGCACGTCCTGCTGCTGGACGTGCTTCAGTATCTGGACGCGGGCCCACAGCAGGCCCTGCTGCGCGCGGCCAGCGCGCAGGTGGCCCACGGCGGCTGCCTGTTGCTGCGTACACCGCTGGCCACCGGCGATGGCCGCGACCGCACCACGCGGGTGGCCGACCGGCTGGCCTGGCTGATCGGCTGGATGGGCACACGACCGCGCCACTATCCCGATCCGCAGGTGTTGCAGGCGACATTGATCGAGGCCGGATTGCAGGTGACGTCGCCCCGGCCGCTGCACGGGCGTACCCCGTTCAACAGCTGGCTGCTGGTGGCGCACCGCATCCGGTAGCGCGGGGCCATGCCCGGCGGATTCCATCCATGCCGCTGCGCTCGCCGGGCGCGGCCCGGCGCTACCGGTTATCCGGCCGGCAGCTGCGCCTTCAGCCCGCGCTCGTCCAGCGCCTGCAGCACGCGCTCGATGATCACCAGGTTGTGCCCATGGGCGGCACCTTCGTGCAGCAGCACGATCGCGCCCGGGCACAGGTCTGGCAGCAGCCGTGCCAGCACGCCGTCCGGCGTGCAGCCGACGCCGTCGTAGCCGCGCGCGCTCCAGCCTACCCGGACCAGCCCCAACCGCTGCAGCACCGGCGCCACGAACGGATTGGTCATGCCCACCACCGAGCGGTACCAGCGCACCGGCTGGCCGCTTACCGCCTGCAGGGCATGCTGGCAGCCCTCGATCTCGGCGCGCATCGCCGCCGGGCCCAGCCGCCAGAAGCGCGCCTGCGGATGGCTGTGGCTGTGATTGCCCAGGTCATGGCCACGGCGCAGGATCTCCTGCACCAGTTCCGGCTGTGCCAGCGCACGTTCCCCCACCAGGAAGAAGGTGGCGCGTGCCTGGTGGCGGTCCAGCAGGTCGAGCACGGCGCGGGTTTCCGGACCGGGGCCGTCATCGATGGTCAGCCATACCGTGTTACCGGCCTCCGGCAGTCGGCTCAGCACCGGCGCATAAAAGCGGCTGTTGGGCAGGAACACCGGCACCATGAACAATGCGTGGCTGGCCACCATCAGCGGCAGCCCCCACTGCCAGCCGTCCAGGGCCCAGACCAGGATCACGACCAGCTGCGACGCCACCAGCCAGGGCAGCCAGCGCCAGGGGCGGGCCGGGATGCGATGCAATGTTCCTGCGTTGCTCATCCCCCATGATGCCATGGGGGTTAGAATTGATGATTCGAATTCCCGGAACCCCGACGTCCATGTCCCTCGATCCCGCCCTGCGTTCGCGCATCGAATCCATCCTCAACGCCAACCGCGTCGTGCTGTTCATGAAGGGCCAGCCGTCGATGCCGCAGTGCGGTTTCTCGGCCAAGGCCGTGGGCGCCCTGCAGGACCTCGGCGTCGAGTTCGCCCACGTCAACGTGCTGGCCGACCAGGAAATCCGTGAAGGCATCAAGGCCTACGGCGACTGGCCGACCATCCCGCAGCTGTACATCGACGGCGAACTGGTCGGCGGCAGCGACATCGTGCTGCAGATGGCCGCCAGCGGCGAGCTGAGCAGCGTGCTGGGCCTGGCTGCGCCGGACCGTACCCCGCCGAGCATCACCGTCACTCCTGCCGCCGTGGAAATGCTCAAGGGCGCGCTGGCCGATGCTCCGGGCGCTGCCCTGCAGCTGTCCATCGACGCCGGTTTCCAGCCGAACTTCCAGCTGGCCCCGCACGACGAAGGCGCGATTGCCGCCGAGTCCAACGGCCTGCGCGTGCAGTTCGACCTGGCCAGCGCCCGTCGCGCCAACGGCATCACCATCGACTGGGTGGACGACATCCGCGGCAAGGGCCTGGCCATCGACAACCCGAATGCGCCCAAGCCGGTGCAGGAAATCAGCGTGCGTGATGCCGACGACCTGGTGCGTGCCGGCAACATCACCCTGGTGGACGTGCGCCCGGCCGACGAGCGTGAAATCGCCGCCGTGGGCGTGCCGTTCAAGAGCTTCGACGGCAACGGCCGCGCCGCGCTGGAAGCCCTGCCCAAGGACACCGCGCTGGCCTTCATGTGCCACCACGGTGGCCGCAGCGCGCAGGCCGCCGAGCAGTTCCGCGCCCAGGGCTTCACCAAGGTGTTCAACGTCACCGGCGGCATCAACGCCTGGTCGGAAGACGTCGACAACGGCGTGCCGAAGTACTGATCGGCACTGAAAAAGGGGACGGAGGGGATTAAGTCGTTTGTGCCTCAAACGACTTAATCCCCTCCGTCCCCTTTTTCTTAGCCGGCGAACCCGCCTTCGGCCAGGTAATCCAGTTCTTCCGGCGTGGGGATGCGGCCCAGCACGGCGTTGCGATGCGGGAAGCGCCCGAAACGGCGGATGATGTCGCGGTGCAGTTCGGCGTACTGCAGGTATTCCTTGTCACCCAGCACGTCGAACATCGCCACCGAGCGGTCCTGGTCCAGCGGATCCTCGGAGTGCTCGAACGGCAGGTAGATGAAGGCGCGCAGCTTCGGCACCAGCTGCAGGTCCAGGCCCTCCTCGATGGCACGCATGGCGTAATGCCGGGCCAGGCCATCGGTGGCGTAGGAATGGGCAGTGCCCCGGAAACAGTTGCGCGGGAACTGGTCCAGCAGCAGCATCAGGGCCAGCGCCCCTTCGGCACTGCCCAGCCAATGCTCGCGCCCGCGCGAAGCGGCGGCGAAATGCTCATCCAGAAACAACTGGCGGAACTGCGCGTCGAACGCGTCGTCGCGGGCGAACCACTTCGCAGGGCCCGCCTCCTTCCAGAATTCCACCACTTGCGCGGCAACGTCCATTACCTACTCCCAGGCCCGGACGCCCCGCGCCCGGCCTTCATCATCATTCGTCGAAGCGCAGGTGGCGGACCGACTTGCCGTTGCGCCGGATAAGCTTAAGCGCCTCGATGCCGATCTGGATATGGTTTTCCACGAACTGGGAGCTGACCTTGGCATCGGAGGCCTCGGTCTTGACCCCGTCCGGGATCATCGGCTGGTCCGAAACCAGCAGCAGCGCGCCGCTGGGGATGTGGTTGGCGAAGCCGGCGGCGAACACCGTGGCCGTTTCCATGTCGATGGCCATGCAGCGCATTGCCCGCAGCCGCTCCTTGAAGGCCTCGTCGTGCTCCCAGACCCGGCGGTTGGTGGTGTAGACGGTGCCGGTCCAGTAATCGTGGCCGAGGTCGCGGATCATGGTTGAAACCGCACGCTGCAGCGCGAAGGCCGGCAGCGCCGGTACTTCCGGCGGCAGGTAGTCGCCCGAGGTACCCTCGCCGCGGATCGCCGCGATCGGCAGCACCAGGTCGCCCAGCTGGTTCTTGCGCTTGAGACCACCGCACTTGCCCAGGAACAGCACCGCCTTGGGCATCACCGCCGACAGCAGGTCCATGATGATCGCGGCATTGGGACTGCCCATGCCGAAGTTGATCATGGTGATGCCATCGATGGTGGCACTGGCCATCGGCCGGTCCAGGCCGATGACCGGCGCGCCGGTCAGCTCGGAGAACGTATGCAGGTAGCCGCCGAAGTTGGTCAGCAGAATGTGCTGGCCGAACTGGTCCAGCGGTACGCCGGTATAGCGCGGCAGCCAGTTGTCGACGATTTCCTGCTTGCTCTTCATGGGCAGTCCGGTACGGCGGGGGACCGGGTATTTTCAGCCACCCGGCCGGTGCCGTCGAGCCACCGTCGACAGGCCTGTGAAGAAGGTCACTTGGCAAGCCCGCCGCCTCCGGGCTAGCGTCGACGGTTGGACCAGCTGCAAGGGGAACTGCATGGCATCGACGTTGTTGCGCGCCGGGGTAGCCCTGGCACTGCTTTCATTGAGCACGGCTCCGGCGGTGGGCGCCTCGCGCTTCGTCGCCGATCCCTACCCCAGCACCTACCAGGCGCATCCCGATGCGCCGGTGCTGATCCAGAACGCCACCGTGCTGACCGGCACCGGCCAGCGCCTGGACAATGCCGACGTGCTGCTGCGCGAGGGCCGCATCGTCGCCGTTGGCCGCCAGCTGCAGGCCGATGCCGGTGTCACCCGCATCGATGCGCAGGGCAAGTGGGTCACCCCTGGCCTGATCGACGTGCACTCGCACCTGGGCGTGTACCCCAGCCCCGGCGTCGGCGCGCACAGCGACGGCAACGAGATGACCGCACCGGTCACCGCTAACGTCTGGGCCGAACACTCGGTGTGGCCGCAGGACCCGGGCTTCGCCACTGCGCTGGCCGGCGGCGTGACCAGCATGCAGGTGCTGCCGGGCTCGGCCAACCTGGTGGGTGGCCGCGGCGTGACCCTCAAGAACGTACCCGCGGTGACCTACCAGGCGATGAAGTTCCCCGGTGCACCGTGGGGCCTGAAGATGGCCTGCGGCGAGAACCCCAAGCGCGTCTATGGCGAAGGCAAGGGCGTGACCCCAGCCACGCGCATGGGCAACGTGGCCGGCTACCGCGCCGCCTTCATCGATGCCGCCGACTACATCGCCAAGAACAAGCCGAAGCCGGCCAAGCGCAAGGGCTGGTTCGGCAGCGACAAGGGCGACAGCGCCGGTGATGCCGGCGGCAAGCGCGATCTCAAGCTGGACACGCTGGCCGGTGCGATCGAAGGCGACATCCGCGTGCACATCCACTGCTACCGCGCCGACGAAATGGCCACCATGCTCGATCTGGCCAAGGAATTCGGTTTCAAGGTCGCTGCGTTCCACCACGGCGTGGAGGCCTACAAGCTGGCCGACCGGCTGGCCGCCGACGGCGTCTGCGGTGCGCTGTGGGCCGACTGGTGGGGCTTCAAGATGGAAGCCTTCGACGGCATCCCGGAGAACATCGCGCTGGTCGACCGGCCGAAGAGCAGCTGCGCCATCGTCCACTCCGACTCACCCGAAGGCATCCAGCGCCTGAACCAGGAAGCGGCCAAGGTGATGGCGTCCGCGCGCCGCGCGCGCATGCCGGAGATCACGCCCGAACATGCCATCACCTGGATGACCGCCAACGCCGCCAAGGCACTGGGCATTGAAGGCCAGACCGGCACCCTGGAGGCCGGCAAGATGGCCGATGTGGTGGTCTGGAACGGCAATCCCTTCAGCTCGTACGCGCTGGCCGAGCAGGTCTTCATTGATGGCCGCAGGTTGTACGACCGCAGTGCACCGGCAGCGACGCCGCGTTCCGATTTCCAGCTTGGCCAGGAGGTGCGCTGATGGGCGTGTTGAACAAGCGTCGCCGGGCATGGCCCGGCGCTACCGTGGTGGCGTTGCTGTTGCTGGCAACCACGGCATCGGCGCAGGACCTGCTGGTGCGCAACGCAACGGTGCACACCGCCAGCGCACGTGGCAGCCTGCAGAACGCCGATGTGCTGGTGCAGGGCGGCATCATCCGCGCGGTGGGCAACGGCCTGTCGGCGCCGGCCGGCGCCAGCGTGGTCGAGGCCAATGGCCGTCCCCTGACACCGGCACTGTTCGGTGGCATCACCGAGACTGGCATCGAAGAAGTTTCCGGTGAATCGAGCACGGTGGACAGTTCTCTGAAGCTCGGTGAGCAGCCACTGCGGCCGGAATTCGACGTCACCCTCGCCTACAACCCGGCCTCAGTGCTGATTCCGGTCACGCGGCTGGAAGGCATCGGCTTCACTGCGCTGGGCGCTGCCACCGGCGGTGGTTTCGTGGCCGGCCAGGGCGGCGTGATGCGGCTCGATGGCAGCGCCGATCCGATCGGCCCGCGTGCCCTGTTCCTGCGCATCGGCGCGGCCGCCTCCGAACTGACCGGGCATTCGCGCGCCGCGCAATGGATGCTGTTGCAGCAGATGATCGACGAAGCACGCGGACAGGTGGCTGCGGACTCGCCGCACGCGCTGCTGACGCCAGCCGGACGCCGCACACTCAGTCGCTACCTGGCCGGCCAGGGCCGCATCGTGGTGGAGGTGGATCGCGCCTCCGATATCCGCCAGCTGCTGCGCTGGGCCACCCGCGAAAAGGTGAAGATCGCCATCGCCGGTGCCAGCGAAGCCTGGCAGGTAGCCCCAGAGCTGGCCGCTGCGCACGTACCGGTGTTCGTCGACGTGCTGGCCAACCTGCCGGCCAGCTTCGACCAGATCGGCGCCACCCTGGAAAACGCCGCGCGCCTGCAGCGTGCCGGCGTGCCGGTGTCGTTCGTGCAGCGCGGCGACGCCACCCACAACGCGCGCAAGATGCGCCAGCTGGCCGGCAACGCGGTGGCCAACGGCCTGCCGTGGGCCGATGGCCTGGCCGGGCTGACCCGGGTGCCTGCACAGGCGTTTGGGGTGGCCGACCAGATCGGCAGCATCGAGCCCGGCAAGCGCGCCGACCTGGTGCTGTGGGAGGGCGATCCGCTGGACGTGGCGCACTATGCCGAGCAGGTCTGGCTGGGCGGCCGTGCGATGCCGATGCGCTCACGCCAGACTGAACTGCGTGACCGCTACCTGCAGCGCAACGCGCAGCCCTGACCGCACACGAGGACACACCGATGGCGACACTGCGCTGGTACTTCGACCTCATCTCGCCCTACTCCTACCTGCACTGGCAGAAGCTGAAGCAGCTGCCGCAGTTCGCGCAGATCCAGACCGTGCCGATCGCCTTCGGTGCGGTGCTGCATCACCTTGGCAATCTCGGTCCGGCGGAGATTCCGGCCAAGCGGCGCTTCATCTACCGCCAACTGTTGTGGACCGCGCAGGCCGAGGGCACACCGCTGCGATTCCCGCCCGGCCATCCGTTCAACCCGCTGCCCGCCCTGCGCCTGTGCCTGGCCGCGGGTGCCAGCGTGCAGGCGGTGGACGTCCTGTTCGACTGGATCTGGCGCGACGGCAACGCGGCCGACAGCCCTGACGCCCTGCGCGAACCGGCCGCACAGCTGGGTATTGACGATGTCGCCAGCGCCATCGCCGACCCGGCGGTGAAGGAGCAGCTGCGCCGTAACACCGAGGCCGCAATTGGCGCCGGGGTGTTCGGTGTGCCGACCCTGGCTATCGATGAGGAGCTGTTCTGGGGCAACGACGCGCACCCGCTGATGGCTGCCGTTCTGGCCGATCCTGACCTGCTGCGGCAGCCCGAATGGCTGCGCCTGGCCACCCTGCCGGTGGCGGTGCAGCGCAGTCGCTGAACAGGGCGTGGCGCGTTTCCCTCGCGCGCCTGGCTGGGATTTGAGATAGATTTCACGTTTCCGAACCTACAACCGCCCTGGAGGGGGAGCCGCGGATGCGCATCGGAATCGTCGTCGACTCGGCCTGCGACCTGCCGCCGGACTTCATCGCCACCCACAACATCGTGCTGCTGCCGATCACCGTACGCATCGGCGAAGCGGTGCTGGCCGATCATCGCGATGAACAGGCCACCCTGAGCTTCCTGCACGCGCACGTGGCCGAACACGGCGCCGAGGCGGAAACCATTCCCTTCAGTGTCAACCAGATCCGCGACCTGTTCCTGCAGCAGCTGGTGATCGATTACGACCACGTGTTCTGCATGACCATCACCAAGACCCGCAGCCCGATCCACGACAACGCGCTGCAGGCCAGCTTCGCCATCCTCAACGACTACAAGCCGGTGCGCCAGGCGGCAGGCTACAACTCACCGTTCGCGCTGCGCGTGCTCGATACCCAGAACCTGTTCGCCGCGCAGGCGGTGACCGCAGTGGAAGCGGTGCGCCTGCGCGACAGCAACGCCAGCGTGCAGCAGATCCGCGAGCGGCTGGAGGAGCTGGCCAGCAACGTGCACGGCTACATGGTCACCCGCGACCTGTACTACATGCGTGCGCGCGCACGGCACAAGGGCGACCGCAGTGTCGGCCTGCTCAGTGCGGCGCTGGGCAGCGCGCTGGACATCAAGCCGGTGCTGCACGGCTACCGCGGCGAAACCGGGCCGGTAGCCAAGATCAAGGGCTTCGACAATGCCGTGCAGAAGCTGTTCGCGGTGGTCGGCCAGCGCGTACGTGCCGGGCTGATGACGCCGACGGTGTGCGTCAGCTACGGCGGAGAACTGGACGAGCTGCGTGCCCTGCCCGGCTACGCACAGCTGAAAGAGGTCTGCGCCACCCATGGCGTGACCGTGTACGAATCGGTGATGAGCCTGACCGGCATGGTCAACGTCGGCAAGGGCGCGGTCACCGTGGGCTTCGCCGATGGGCCGCATCGGTTCGAGTGAGGCCCCGACGCGGCGCGGATCTGCACATCGATTCCACCGCGGTTATGCCAGTCTTCCCGCACTTCAAGGAGAACTCCATGCCTGCGCAGTACCACATCAGCCTGCCCGACCCGTCCAAGGCACGCGGCAATGACCCTGACCTGTCCTTCCATTCGCAGGGCGCCGCCGGTTTCGCCGAAGAGCTGCAGGATGCGCTGCGCAATGGCAGCCTGTTCGAGCGCTGGAAGGCCAAGCAGCCTGACCCGGACGCGGTGGAACCGCAGTGGGGCGTGACCGATCCGGATGCCACCGTGACCGGCGAGCAGAAGGACCTGCGCATCAACCTGGTGGCCACCACCCGCATCGACAGTGACGTGTTCAAGCAGCGCCTGCGCCTGCTGGCAGGCCACCATTGGGAACTGCGCGACGTGCGTTGAGGCACCCGCCCGCCGGGCATGGCCCGGCGCTACCGTGCCCGTGTCGTGATCGACCCGGTGCCGATGACCATGCTCTGGTAGACGCCAACCTTGGTTGGCGCTTGCACAAACGGCTGCCAACCAAGGTTGGCCACTACTGACGCGCCGCCGGACATGGCCCGGCGCTTCCGAGGGCTGCTCCGGTAGATGCCAACCTCGGTTGGCGCTTTCCAACCCGCCGCGCATGTGGCTGGCACACTGTGGGAATGAGAAACAGAGATGCCATCACCCGGCCGGGTACGCGCGGCGAGAAGAAGCTGCGCGATGCCCCACGCCGACTACGCGACCTGCAGCATTGGGCTGACTGCTTCAGTGGTGCGTTTCCCTCGCCAGAGGAGTTGGGCAGTCAAGCTCGCTACTGGAACTACAAGGTTCCGACCCGAGCCGGTCTGATCGAAGGCCCGGCCACCACCCTGAGAATCCAGCGTGCCTGCGCCCAATCGCTCATCAGCGCCTGCGCAAATCTGATCCAGTCGCGGCCCGCTTCACAAGCTACTGTGCGGGTAACCTGCTGCATCGCCCAGCCAGGGATGTTCTCCAGCGAGATTTGCCTTTACCTGGACGAAGCGTACTTCCAGGGCCACGTCGCCTCGACAGCGGATGGCCAGGTCACCGCCATCACCTCGCGCAGTCTTTCCGCCGAATGGCAGCTCGTCCTACCCCAAGGCGTTGAGGAGCGAGGTGTGCAGGTCAGCATTCCTCCCACCGACCACGATGACGGTCTGGAACAGGAATACTGGTTTTACGGCGAGGTAGCGGACCGGCGTTGATGCGTCCACCGGGTCCACAGCACGTGGCCCGGCGCACGACGGGCTCTGGTAGACGCCACCCTTGGTTGGCGCTCCAAAAAAACTGCCAACCAAGGTTGGCAACTACCGACGAACCGCCGGGCATGGCCCGGCGTTTCCCTATCGCTACCAGCCTCCGCCCAGCGCGCGGTACAGCTCTACACGCGCGATCGCGGCGGTGGCCTGGCTGTTGGCCAGCGCGGCCTGGTTGTCCAGTGCGATGCGCTGGGTGGTCAGCACGTCCAGCATGTCGACCACGCCGGCCTGGTACTGCCGGCGCGCCGCCCCCAGTGCCGTCTCGCTCTCATCCACCGCCACGTGCAGCTGCACCGTGCGCTGCTGCTCGGCACTGTAGCCATCCATGGCGTCATCCACTTCGTGCCATGCCTGCAGCACGGTACGGCGGAACTGCAGCGCCGACTGTTGCTGCTGCAGCCTGCTCAGCGCGAGGTTGGCCTTCAGCCGCCCGCCCTGGAAGATCGGTACGCTGATGGACGGCCCGATGCTGAAGCGGTGCGCGTTCCAGCCATCCAGATCATCCAGCTGCTTGGCCTGGAACCCAGCGTCGCCATTCAAGGTGATGCGCGGCAGGAAACTGGCCTTGGCCACGCCGATGCCGGCCGTTGCCGCATGCAGTGCCGCTTCGGCACGACGGATGTCCGGGCGACGCTCGGCCAGTTCGCTGGGCAACCCCACCGCTACGGCCGGCAACGCCGGCCAGTCACGGCGTGCATCCTGCAGCTGCGCGTCCAGCGCCTGCGGCGGCTGCGCCAGCAGGAACGCCAGCGCATTGCGCAGCTGCGATTCACGATGCCGCAGCGGCGCGATGCGGGCCTGCAGCGATGCCACCTGCGCGGACGCGCTGGACACCTGCAGCGTGCTGGCCACGCCCTGCTGCTGGCGTGCCTCGGTCAGGCGCTTCATGTCGTGGGCGATGCTGAGGTTGTCCTCGGTGATCGCCAGCAGCTGCCGCGTCGCACGCAGCTGCAGGTAATCACGCGCGGTTTCCGCCAGCAGCGCGATGCGCACCGCATGTGCATCCTCCTCGGCCATCTGCACGCGTGCGTCGGCCGCTTCCACCTGGCGGCGCACACGCCCCCACAGGTCCAGCTCCCAGCTCAACCCGATGCCGGCCTGGAACAGCCCGTAGTCATCACGGCCGCCGTTGCCGGACGGATCATTCAGGCCCACCTCGCTGTTGCGTGCACGCACGCCACTGGCGCTCGCGCTGACGCTGGGCAGGCGATCGGCGGCGGTGATGCCGCGTGCAGCACGGCTCTGCTGCACGCGGTTGGCCGCCAGCTGCAGGTCCAGGTTGGCCGCCAGCACCTGGTTGGCCAGCTGCCCCAGCAGCGGATCGTCGAAACCGGCCCACCAGGCCGCGTCCTGGTCGATGGCGTTGCCGGCGACGGCCTCACCCTGCCAGTGGCTGGGCAGTTCCGCCTGCGGGCGTACGAAGTCCGGCCCCATCGTGCAGGCAGCCAAGGCCGTGCACAGGCTGGCCGCAACGAAGGTGCGGAACACGGTGACTGCGCTCATGCGCCCTCCCCGCTCTTGTGGCCCGGACTGTGCTGCACGCTCTGCGCGCGGGCGCGGCTGCCCAGGTCAACGCTGGCTTCCACCGACATGCCGGCACGCAGCTGGTCCAGCAGCGGCTGGCCCGGCTCCAGCACGATCTTCACCGGAATGCGCTGCACCACCTTGGTGAAGTTGCCGGTGGCGTTCTCTGGTGCGACTGCAGCAAAGGTGACGCCGGTGGCTGGTGCAATGCTGTCGATGTGCCCGCGCAGCGGCTTGCCCGGGAATACGTCCACCTTCAGTTCGACCTGCTGGCCGGCCTGCATGCGGGTCATCTGCGTTTCCTGGAAGTTGGCGACCACGAAGGCGCGCTTCAGCGGCACCACCGCGGCCACCGGCGTACCCGGCGTCAGGTAGGCACCCACGCGCACCGCGCGGCGACCGACCATGCCATCGATCGGTGCGCGCAGCACGGTGTGCGACAGATCCAGTTCGGCGCGCGCCTGCGCCGCTTCCGCACGCTGCACCGCCGCCTGTGCAGCCTGCACGCCCGCGCTGAGGATGTCGGTGCGCTGGCGTGCGGTCGACAGCGCGGCCTGGCCCTGCTGCAGATGCGCACTGGCCACGGCCTGCTTCGACTGCGCCTGCTGCGCGTTCTGCACGGTACCGGCGCCGTCACGGGCCAGTTCGCGGTAACGCTGCTGGTCGGCACTGGCCAGGGTCAGCTCGGAACGGCTGACATCGACACTGGCCCTGGCCTGCGCGATCAACGAGTCCTGCTGGGCCAGTGCGGCCTGCGCATTGGCCAGCTGTGCACGGGCATTGGCGAGGTCGGCACGGGCCGCCTGCAGGGCGACCTGGTAGTCGCGGTCGTCGATGCGGGCCAGCACATCACCGGCCTTCACCGACTGGTTGTCCTCGACTTCCACAGCACTGACGAAGCCGGGAATCTTCGGCGCTACCAGGGTGTAGTCGGCCACCACGTACGCATTGTTGGTGGTCTGGTGGCCGCCATCGCGCAGCAGCAGCCACGCGCCGACGGCCAGGGCCAGCACGCCCAGGCCCAGGCCGGTGTTGAGGGTGGTTCGATTGATCGTCATGAGGGGGTTCCTGCGAAAGGTTCAGGCCACGGCACGTGGCGGATGGATGCGGGTGGGCATCCAGGCAATGAGGGGAATGAAGGCCAGCGCCACCAGCGCGACCACCCAGTACAGGTCGGCCGAGGTCAGCGCCTGCACCTGTGCATGCAGGCGCGCGCCCAGCTGCGGGCCCTCGGCCAGCCACGGCTGCTCGCCAAGGCGGTCGACCAGCACGGTGGAATGGAAATGACGGCGGCCCTGGGCGACGGCATCCAGCACGCCGCTGGCGAGCACGGCAGCAAAGCCCTTGACCGTGTTGAACCACGCCGAAGCGAACGGACCGTCCTGCGGTGCCAGCCCGCCAGTGGCCAGCATCAGCAGCGGCAACACCGCCATCGGCTGGGCGAATACCTGCAGCAGCTGTACCCACAGGAAGTTGTCGCGGATCCAGGCCACATCCAAGTGCGAGCCCAGCCAGCAGGCCAGCGCCAGCATCGCCAGGCCGGTGGCCTGCACCCAGCGGCAATCCACTGCGCGGATGTTCAACAACGCCGCCACCAACGGCAGTGCGATCACCTGTGGCAGCGCCACCCACAGCAGCATCGGTGCGGTCTGCAATGGCCGGTAGCCCTGCACGCTGGCCAGGAATCCGGAGGGAATCGAGATCACCGCCAGCAGCACGAACAGCACGCCGCCCAGCGTCACCAGCGAGTAGCTGAGGTTGCGGTTGGCCAGCAGCTGCAGCTTGAAGAACGGCAGCGGGTGGAACCATTCATTGATCATGAACAGCACCATCAGGCCGGCGCCGCCACCGATCATCAGGGTGATCATCGGCGAGTCGAACCAGTTCAGGCGCGGGCCCTGCACCAGGCCCAGCACCAGCAGCACCAGCGCCGGCAGGCCCAGCGCCAGGCCCACGCCATCGAACTGGGCAAAACGCTCCAGCCGCAGCGGGTCCTGCGGCAGGCCCCAGCTGACCATCGCCATGGCAGCCAGGCAGTACGGCACGATCTGCCAGAACGCCCAGTGCCAGCCCACCTGCTCGACCCAGAACGCGGCCAGCGGCGTGCCCATGCTCGGGCCGAAGGTAGCGGTCAACGCGTAGCCCGCCAGGCCATACAGCTTGATGCCGGGCGGCAGGAAGCGCAGTGCCACGCTCATCAGCAGCGGCGGCAGCGCACCACCACACAGCCCCTGCAGCGCGCGCAGCAGCAGGAACACCTGCAGGTTCGGCGCAAGCGGGCAGAGCACGCCCAGCACCATGAAGCCACCGATCATCGCCAGCGCGAAGCGGCGCAGCGAGAAGGTGGCGGCACACCACGGGGCGAAGGCCATCGCGCTGACCGACATCGCGCTGTAGAGGGCGACGATCCAGCTGCCGTCATCGACGCTGAAACCCATCGCACCACGGATGTCGGCCAGGGCGACCTTGGTGATGTTCTCGTTGAAGCCCGACACCAGCACCGCCAGCAGCACGCCACACAGGCCGACCAGAACGCGGCGGTCGAGCCCGGGGGCGGCGGCAGGACGGGGCGCAGCAGCGGCCAGGACAGCGGCGGCCGGCGTACTCATCGCCGGGCACCGATCCGTGCAGTGCACGGCATGTTGGGGGTCATTGGAATGCGCTCAGTGAAACTCCGGGGAGCGCAGTCTAGGGAGCTGGTACCCTGCGAAAAATGGCGCAACCCGCATCCCAGGCGTGCGTCACGCGCACGCATGAAAGTGTCAGCGCGGAGCCTCCCCTGCGCTAGCGCGGAGCCTCCCCTGCGCTTTCGCACATGGTCTTGATCGAGCGCCGCAGCCACTGGTGCGCAGCATCGTTGTCCAGCCGCGGGTGCCAGGCCTGGACGATGGCGGCGGTGCGCACCGGGATCGGCAGCGGGAACAGGCGCAGCGGCAGGCGCATGCTGACGATCCGCTCCAGCATCACGCTCGGCATCTGCGGCAGGATCAGGTCCGACTCGGCGGCAGCGAAGATCGCGCCGTGGAAGGTCGGGCTGATCAGCGCCACCCGCCGCTGCAGGCCCAGCGTGGCCAGGTCGTCATCGATCGGGCCACGCGGCAGCCCCCGCCGCGACACCGCGATGTGGTCGCAGGCAGCAAAACGCTCGGCGCTGATCTCCTCATCGAACAACGGATGATCTTCGCGCGCGGCGCCCATGAACGAGGTACTGAACAGGTTCTGCACCTTGGTATCGGGTGCATGCTTGCCGGCGGTGCTGATGTACAGGTCGATCCGGCCCTGCGCCATCGCGTCGTCGTCGGTATCGCCCTCGGGCACGAAGCGCAGCACCGCGCGCGGCGCCTGCTGGCGGAACAGTTCACGCAGGCGTCCGCCGAATCCACCGATGAAGACATCATTGGCGCGGACATTGAAGGTGCGCTCCAGGGTGCGCAGGTCGATCTCGCGACCGGCGTTGAACACACGGTGGGCCTGCTCGATCACATCGCGGACCTGCTCACGCAGCTGCAGCGCGCGGGGCGTGGGGGCCAGACCGCGGCCGGCACGCACCAGCACCGGGTCGCCCAGCGCGGTGCGGATCCGGCCCAGGGTACGGCTCATCGCCGGCGCGCTCAGGTTCATCCGCCGCGCGGCGGCGGCCACGCTGCATTCGTCAATCAGCACGTCCAGTGCCAGCAACAGGTTCAGGTCCGGCAGGGGCATGACAGTCTCCAGTAAATCAGATGACTCTACGACACTTGTAACCACAGCGGATTGCGTTTTACGCATTCATTGACTGCCGCGCACGGCATGGGTGCGCGCAGTGACATCGGCGACCATCCCCGGCCTGCCAAGGAGACATCCATGTTCAATACCCTGCTGGTCGCCCTGGACGGTGGCCCCCAGCACGCACGCGTGCTGGACCTGGCCGCAGCCATCGCCGGCCCCCACAGCCGCCTGCACCTGCTGTGCGTGCTCGACCCCGAATTCGCGCTGGCGGCCGATGCCAGCGAAGCCAACCGCATCGAGTACCCGGAAGCCGCCCGCCAGCGCTCGCGGGCCGAAGCGGTGCTGGCCGAAGCCCTGGCCGAGCTGCGCGAGCGCGGCGTCGACGCCATCGCGCAGATTCCCTCGGGTGACCCGGGCGAAGTGATCAGCGAGCAGGCCCGGCGCCTGAAGTGCGACCTGATCGTCATCGGCCACCGCCACCTGTCCCGCCTGGAACGCCTGTTCGAACCCTCGATCGGGCAATGGACCATCGACCACGCGCCCTGTCCCGTGCTGGTGGAAACCCGCGACCCACAACCCTAGCAACCATGGCCTCCCGTTCCCCGTTGTTTCCCACCCGCGTCAACTACCGCGCCTTCGGCCGCCAGTTCGGCCGCGGCGAACAGGCACTGCTGGCGGCGATACGCCAGCTGCACGATCCTGATCAACAGGCCGATGGACTCGCCCAGCTGAGCAGCCTCGGTATTGATCCCGAAGGCTGCGACGCGTTCGTCGGCCTGCTGCCGCTGCTGGCCACGCCCACCGCCCCGATCGACCTGCTGCCCGCTGGCTCACCGTTCATCGCGGCCAGCGAACTGGACCTGCTGGTCTGCCTGCTGCGCATCGCCCAGTGGCGGCATGCACGCCCGCGCGAAGATGACACGCTGGCACCGTTGCGCCAGCAGCTGGCGCGCTGTGCGATGGCCGTGCAGGCGGCAAACCTGCCGTTGCGCCAGCGCTCGTTGTCACCGGTCGGGCTGAGGCTGCTCGATCCGACCGGCTGGTTGCGGCAGCGATAAGCCGTCGCGCCCCCCGTGTGATCGCATGCAGAGAGCTGCTCAGCAGTCCATCGTTCCGTGCGTGCTGCCCTCGTCATCCAGCACGTGCGCATGCAGGATCACCTGGTTGCGGCCAGCCCGCTTGGCGGCATACAGGCCGGCATCGGCGTCTGCCAGCAACTGATCGGCACTGGCCAGAGCCGGCGGATGCAGGTAACCCACGCCGACGCTGATGCTGACCGGGCCTTCCGGCAATGGCAGCGCTTCGACCGCTTCGCGCAGCCGCTCGGCCAGCGCCAGCACGCCCGACAACGGGCTTCCGGGCACGATGACGGCGAACTCTTCACCGCCATAACGCGCAACGCTGTCACCACCGCGACCGGCTATGGCCTTCAGCACCCCGGCCACCGCCTGCAGGCAACGATCACCGGCCGGATGGCCGTGCTGGTCGTTGAAGGCCTTGAAGTGGTCGATATCCACCAGCAGCAGGCCCAGCTCGGTGCCGCTGCGCCGTGCGCGATTCCACTCGGACGTCAGCCGTGCGTCGAACTCGCGGCGGTTGGCCACGCCGGTCAGGCCATCCTGCCGCGCCAGTTGATCCAGTGCTGCCTGGCGTTCCAGAAGATCGGTCTGCAGCAGGACGCTGCGCAGGCCGAAGCCAAGGGTGGCTACGACGAAGCCGGCAACGGCCAACGGCCGCGCATGATCGACCACCAGCGTGCCGACCACCAGCAGCAGCAATGGCAGGATGATCGGACCGGCGGCCTGCACCGTCCTCGCCAGCCGCGGGTGTGCCGTGGTGCCTGTGTCCGGCCTCGTGTCCAGCGCCAGGCAGGCGATCAGCAGAAAAGGTACGTCGATCAGCAGATCGTTGAACGCACCGAATGCATCATCGGAGGTGTAGTGGTTGATGTAGTAGGCCACCAGCAGATAGGCCAGTGCGTACAGCGCCAGTGCGCGGAAGAACCTGCGCCGTTCGGGCACGTCGCCGGCCAGCCATCGCACCACGGCGAACGCGGCGATACACAGGTTCTGGATGTCGAACATGCGCTGCATGTTGGACATCGCATGGGCGTCGATGTCGACACGGGCGGCGAACGATGCGGTGTGCACGAAGAACAGCACACCCAGCAGCGCCGCCATCGCCGCGTCGATCAGGCTGATGCTCAGACGCTCGCGGCGTGCCCGCGCCAGGATGAACACCAAGGGCACGCCATACAGCACGTAAAGGAACAGGCTTGCGCGCGGGGTGAAATCAGCACGCCCGGCGCCCAAGGCGTCGATCATGTTGAACGCCATGCCGCCGGCCCACAGCAGCAGTGCCAATGCCGTGGCGCGCCACCCCAGTGCCGCGCGGTCGCGGCGGGCCCGCCACAGGCAGGCGGCCGCCGCCAGCAACGGGGCGCCGGTCAGGAAAACGAAGGAGCCGACCCCGGCGGGGCCAGGCCACAGGGCCACGACCAGGCCGTGGCACAGCACATACAGCAGCGCCAGCACTACCGGCATGCATCCCCCGATCCGCAAGGCCGTATGGACGCACGATAGCCCCGCCCGCGCCACGGCCACGTGATCCAATACGGCAATACGACACGTCGCGTGCCCCCCCCCCATGGGAGTGCCGGCCGCTGGCCGGCAATCCCGGGGAATCACAGGGCTGCAGGTTGCCGGCCAGCGGCCGGCACTACCGGAAAGCCGTCAGCCGCGCAGGGCGCGGGCGTGGTGGGCGATGTGCTCGCCGATGAAACTGGCGATGAAGTAGTAGCTGTGGTCGTAGCCCGGCTGCAGGCGCAGGGTCAGCGGATGGCCGGCGGCATCACAGGCCTGCTGCAGGCGCTGCGGTTGCAGCTGGGTCTGCAGGAATTCGTCCGCCTCGCCCTGGTCGACCAGCAACGGCAGGCGCTCAGTGGCCACCGCGACCAGTTCGCTGGCATCCCACTGCGCCCAGTCCGCCGGGTTGTCGCCCAGGTAGGCGTGGAAGGCCTTCTGCCCCCACGGCACGTGGCTGGGCGCAACGATCGGCGAGAACGCCGACACGCTGCGGTAGCGCCCCGGGTTGCGCAGCGCGATCACCAGCGCACCGTGACCGCCCATCGAGTGGCCGCTGATGCCGCGCGCATCGGTGACCGGGAAATTCGCCTCGATCAGTGCCGGCAGTTCCTGCGCCACGTAGTCGTGCATGCGGTAGTGCTTCGCCCACGGTGCACGGGTGGCATTGAGGTAGAACCCCGCCCCCTTGCCCAGGTCATAGCCCTCGGCATCGGCCACGTCATCGCCGCGTGGGCTGGTATCGGGCGCGGCGATGATCACGCCATGCTCGGCCGCGTAGCGCTGCGCGCCCGCCTTGGTGATGACGTTCTGCTCGGTGCAGGTCAGCCCGCTCAGCCAGTACAGCACCGGCAGTTTCTGCGTTTCCGCCTGCGGCGGCAGGTACACGGCGAACTGCATGTCGCAGCCCAGCGTGGTGGAATGATGCCGGTAGACGTCCTGCCAGCCGCCGAAACAGGCGCGGTGTTCAATACGTTCCATGGTGCTCTCCTGCGCGGCGCGTCAGCGCACGCGTGCTTCTGGTAGATGCCGACCTTGGTCGGCTTATCCACGCGCGGCGTGGATGCCTTTGTTGATCCGTTCATCCAGCTGCGCCAGCAGGCGCAGCAACGATTCGACGCCAGGCTGGCCATCAAGATTGCGCCAGGCCGCCACGGCCACATCGCTGCGCGGCGGCCACTGACCGGCCGCGCGCGCCTCATGAAGGCGCGGCAGGAATACCTGCGCAAGCCACTGCTCGAACGGCATGCCATCGTCGCTGCCGAAGGCCGAGGTCACCGCACGCGGTGGCCCCACCTCCCCCACTACCCAGCCCAGCGCACGCAACGCCTGCTCGATCGGAACCACCAGGGCCGCGCGCGGGTCTTCCGCACGCGGCCGGCGCAGGGCATCCAGCCAGCCCATGACGCGGCTCAGTAGTGAACCACCGACCGGATCGACTTGCCTTCGTGCATCAGGTCGAAGGCTTCGTTGATCTTGTCCAGGTCCATGGTGTGGGTGACGAACGGTGCCAGTTCGATATCGCCCTTCATCGCGTCCTCCACCATGCCCGGCAACTGGCTGCGGCCCTTCACGCCGCCGAAGGCGGTGCCCATCCACTTGCGCCCGGTCACCAGCTGGAACGGACGGGTGGAGATCTCCTGGCCCGAACCGGCCACGCCGATCACCACGCTCTGGCCCCAGCCACGGTGCGCGCATTCCAGCGCCGCGCGCATCACGTTGACGTTGCCGATGCACTCGAAGCTGTGGTCCACGCCCCAGGTGGTCATCTCGACGATGACCTGCTGGATCGGCTTGTCGTAGTCCTTCGGGTTGATGCAGTCGGTGGCGCCGAATTCGCGCGCCAGTTCGAACTTGGACGGGTTGGTGTCCACCGCGATGATGCGGCCGGCCTTGGCCTGGCGCGCACCCTGGATCACCGCCAGGCCGATGCCACCCAAGCCGAACACCGCCACGCTGTCGCCTTCCTGCACCTTGGCGGTGTTGTGCACCGCGCCGATGCCGGTGGTGACGCCACAACCGAGCAGGCAGACGTGCTCCGGGTTCGCGTCCGGATTGATCTTCGCCAGCGAGACTTCGGCCACCACGGTGTACTCGCTGAAGGTCGAGCAACCCATGTAGTGGTACAGCGGCTCGCCGTTGTAGCTGAAGCGGCTGGTGCCGTCGGGCATCACGCCCTTGCCCTGGGTGGCACGCACCGACACGCACAGGTTGGTCTTGCCGCTCTTGCAGAACAGGCACTCGCCACACTCGGCGGTGTACAGCGGAATCACGTGGTCGCCGGGCTTGACGCTGGTCACGCCCTCACCGACCTCCACCACGATGCCGGCGCCTTCATGGCCCAGCACCACCGGGAACAGGCCTTCCGGATCATCGCCGGACAGGGTGAAGGCATCGGTATGGCAGACACCGGTGTGGGTGATCTTGACCAGCACCTCGCCCTTCTTCGGCGGGGCGACGTCGATCTCGACGATCTGCAGCGGCTGGCCGGGACCAAAGGCGACGGCGGCACGGGACTTCATGGTGGCTTCTCCAGTATCAGGCGGAAAGGGAATGGCAGGACGATCGGCGGGATATGGCGCCGATGCTTATTTCAGGTACGAGCGGATCAACGCGCTCATGTCGCGCACGCGTTCGGCGCGCTGTTCATCGGAGGCCGCAGGCTGGCCGAACTCCTCGCGCAGATGGGCCTCCATCACCTCGGACATCAGGCCGTTGACCGCGCCACGGATGGCGGCGATCTGCTGCAGCACCGGCCCGCAGTCGGCACCGGCTTCCAGCGCGCGATCCAGCGCATCGCACTGGCCGCGGATACGGCGCACGCGGGCCAGGACCTTCTTCTTCTCTTCGGGGGAGTGCGGCATGGCGGGGCCACCTCGGAACTATACTGGGGGATAGTATAAACAGAGAGGCGAATGAAGCCATCTGGTGCTGCCGAGGCATGCCCCAGGGACAGATCAGCCCAGAGTATGAATGAACAATAAATAGATTCATTTGTTACTTTTTCATGACGTAGGGTGTCGCATTCGCCCCTGCGTTTACCCCTGAGTCACATTGGCGTGACCAGGGAGAAATCATGTACCGACCGTTGTTCGCCCGCAGTCGCTTGTCTGTCGCGCTGGGTTCGGCATTGGTGCTGGTGGCCGCCGCACCGGCCATGGCGCAGCAGGCCGCCACGCAGGAACAGAAGGCCGAGCCCGCCAGCAGCAAGACCCCCGTGCAGCTGGACCGGATGACCGTCACCGGCTCGCGCATCTACCGCGCCGGTTTCGACACGCTCGAGCCCGCCGCGGTGGTCAGCCGTGAATCGATCGAGAACTATGGCGACACCAACCTCATCGATGCCCTGACCCGGATTCCCGGGGTCAGTGCCGGCGTCAGTTCGCGCGGCGACCAGGCCGGCTTCGGTGCAGGCGTCAACTTCGCCAGCAAGTTCGGGCTGGGCAGCAATCGCCTGCTGACCCTGGTCAATGGACGCCGCTTCGTCACCTCTACACCGCCCACCATCTTCGGAGCCGGCGGCGGCTCGGGCATCCAGGTCGACATGAACGCCATTCCCAGCGTCATGGTGCAACGCATTGAAAGCCTGAGCGTTGGCGGTGCACCCACCTATGGCTCGGATGCGATCTCCGGCGTCAACAACATCATCCTGCGCGACCGGTTCGAGGGTGCCGAAGTCGAGCTGGGCTACGGCAGGACCAGCAAGAACGACAACGAGCGCTACTCCTGGTCGGCCATCTTCGGTACCGACTTCGCTGATGGCCGTGGCCACATTGTGGTGGCGGCGGAACTGGACAACGCCGATGGGGTGAACGCGCTGCAACGCGATTTCTACCGCCAGGGCTACAGCCTGCAGGCCAATCCCACGGCGGCCAATGCCACTGCCCAGCCCCTGCGCCGGCCGACCAATGATGGCCGCATCGACGGCAGCATTCCGTTCAACACCGGGCCCCGCGATGGTATCCCCGACCAGGTCTGGATCCGCAACCGGCGCATTGCCAGCATGACCTTCGGTGGCCTGGTGATGCCGGCGACCGGCAGCTACACGCGCAACGGCCTGGGCGACATCCTTGGCTTCGGCCCGAACAAAGACAAACTGTGGCAGTTCAACAACGAGGGCAAGCTGGTCGAGTTCAATCCCGGCACCAGCTACGCGGGCGGCAACGCCTCCGGCGGTGACGGCCTGAACCTGTTCGAGACGGTGCCGCTGATCGCCGACCTCGAACGACGCTCGGTGTTCTCCACCGGCAGCTTCGACTTCACCGACAACGTGCGCGGCTTCTTCGAACTTTCGCGATACGAAGCGACCGCCCGCGAAACCCTCGACCAGAACGTCTACAACGCGGTGTCCTTCGGCAATGCGCGCCTGGACGGCGGCGGTACCGCCAGCGGTGCACTGACCTTCAGCGCCAGCAATCCGTTCCTCAGTGCGGAAACCCGCAAGATCCTCGCCGACAACGGCATCACCTCGTTCCGCCTGTCGCGATCTTCGCGCGACCTGTCGATGAACAACGCCAGCACCGAAACCCGCCTGACCCGTGCGGTGCTCGGCCTGAACGGCTTCTTCGAGGTCGGAAAACGCAGCTTCAACTGGGAAGCCAGCGTCACCCACGGCCGCGGTGACTTCGACTACCTCGGCACCGGCCTGATCCAGCAGAACTTCATCAATGCGATCAACGTCACCACCGACGCCAGCGGGCGCATCATCTGTGATGCCACCCGCCCGGGCACCACGGCCGATGCGAACTGCCGCCCGCTGAATCTGTTCGGCGAGAACCAGGCGTCGCGCGAAGCCCTGGACTATGTCTCCACCCGGACCGTGGCCAAGGCGCAGACCCGCCAGACCGTCATCAATGCGTCGGTATCCGGCGGCCTGTTCGATCTTCCCGGCGGCGAGCTGTCCGCGGCGGCCGGCTTCGAACACCGCCGCGAAGAAGGCTCCTTCACCCCCAGCGAGTACCAGCGCCTGGGCCAGGGCCGCTCAGTGCCGACCCAGGCGGCGGAAGGCAAGTACCACACCAATGAAGTGTTCGCCGAAGTGCTGGCACCGCTGTTCAATCCCGACTGGGATATTCCGGGCCTGCATCGCCTGGACCTGACCGCCAAGTTCCGCCGCGTCGACAACTCCGTCGCCGGCGCGTTCAATGCGTTCACCTACGGCATCCAATACGAACCGATCGCCGGCCTGCAGCTGCGCGGCAACAAGACCCAGTCACTGCGCGCGCCCTCCATCGCCGAGCTCTACACCACCCAGCAGCCGGCCTACTACAACATCCCGGAAGTGTGCTCGCTGGACAACATCAGCGGCGGCTCAAATCCGGCGGTGCGTCGCCGCAACTGCGAGGCGTTCTTCGCCGCCTACCCGGGTGCCGATCCGAACACCTTCCGCCAGCAGCCGACCAATACGCTGGGTTCGACCAACGGCAGCACCCGCCTGCAGAACGAAACGGCGAAGTCGTGGACGGCCGGCATCGTGTTCGCGCCGGAATGGATCCCGGGCCTGCGCGTCGCCGCCGACTGGTATGACATCAAGATCAACAACGTGATCACGTCGCTGAGCGCCAACGACATCATCACCGGTTGCTTCGACACTGCCGACTTCAACGCCGCCAACGTGCCCAACGCCAACCGCTTCTGCAGCCTGGTGACGCGTGATCCGAACACCGGCGTGGCTACCAGCATCAAGACCGAGTATGGCAACGGCCCGGTGCTGATGTTCCGTGGCTGGACCGCCGAAGTCGGCTACCGTTGGGACCTGTCGCGCTTCGGCGTACTGGACCTGGACTTCTACGGCTACATGCCGAAGAACCGTGGCCAGGCCGCGAACCGGGACGTGCCGTTCGTCGAACAGGCGGGCAGCTTCAACGAGCCCAAGCGCCAGTTCCGTTGGACCGCCCAGCATCGCATCGGCAACTGGAACTACGGCGTGGCCTCCAACTACACCAGCCGCGCCCAGTACACGATGACCGATACCCCGGAAAGCCGTCAGTACTTCTACCGCGACAGCTGGACCACCTGGGACGCCAACGTCACCTACCGCATCACCGACGCCGCGCGCGTGACGTTGTCGGTGATCAACGTGGGCGATGACATCGGGCCGTTCCCGTATGTGCTGGATGCACTGGGCCGTCGCTACATGGCCAGCCTGCGCTACAACTTCAAGTAGGCCTGGCGCAGCGTTTCCACAGGCGGGGCCCGGTGTACGGGCCCCGCTCAATCAAACAGACCTTGTTCCGCCAACCGGGTCAGCTCATCCACCACGTAGCGCACCTTCGGCCGCAGGTGGCGCGTCGGTGGCCACAGCGCATGGATGTCGATGTGCCGCTGCATGTGTTCGTCCAGCACCGATTGCAGCACGCCGGAATCAAGATGGCGGCGCACCAGTGAAATGGGCATCTGGCAGATGCCGAGGCCGGCGATGGCCGCTTCGATCACCGCGTCGCCATCATTGAGTTGATAGGGCGCACTGGGAATGAACGTTCCCTCGTCCTCCTCGCTGCCGATCCGCCACCAGATCGGTTGCCCGTGGCGGAAGCCGACGATGCTGCGGTGCTGCGCCAGTTCCTGCACCGTGCGCGGCACGCCATGCGCCTGAAGGTACTCCGGCGATGCGCAGGTGACCAGGCGCTGGCGCCCCAACCGGCGCGCGACCAGGTGCTCGGCCTGGTGCAGCCCACCGAAACGGATCAGCAGGTCGATGCCCTCTTCGACCGGATCGACGAAGTGATCGGTGAAGGTCATCGTCAACTGCAGGTCCGGATACTGCCGGCACAACCGCAGCAGCACCGGCAGCACCACCAGCCGCCCGAACGAGGACGGCATGTCGATGCGCAGCCGCCCGCTGGGCAGGCCCGCCGAACCCAGACAGGCCTCGGCCGCGGAGATTTCTTCCAGCGCCGCCGCACAGGAGGCGTAGTACGCCTCGCCATCAGTGGTCAGTGCGATGCGCCGCGTAGTGCGATGGAACAGGCGCACCCCCAGCCGCGCTTCCAGACGGGCGATGGCCTTGCCCACCGCCGAGCGCGAGATGCCCAGCGCGTCTGCCGCCTCGGTGAAGCTGCCCGAGCGTGCGGTCGTGACGAACGTCACCAGGCCATTCAAGGATTCCAGCGGCAGCATCGTTCGCACCCCATTGGGGACAAATAGTCCCCATCAAGGGAGATCGAAGCGCTTTATGTGCCCGCATGTCAACTCCATCCTGTGTGCATCGCGCCGCTGGCGCTCTTCCCCGCACCGAGATGACCAACATGACCGCCGCCCTGTTCCGTCCGTTCGACCTGACAGGCATCGCCCTGCGCAACCGCATCGCGATGGCCCCGATGACCCGTGCCCGCAACCCCGGCTCGGTCGCCAATGAGCTCACCGCGCAGTACTACCGGCAGCGTGCCAGCGCCGGCCTGATCATCAGCGAAGGCACGCCGGTCTCGCCGCAGGGCCAGGGCTACATCGACGTGCCGGGTATCTGGTCGGCCGAGCAGGTGGCCGGGTGGAAGCTCGTCACCGAGGCGGTGCATGCCGCGCAGGGCACGATCTTCGCCCAGCTCTGGCACGTCGGCCGCATGTCGCATGCCTCGCTGCAGCCTGAGGGCGGACAACCGGTCAGCGCCGGTACCCGCCCGGTGGCCAGCGCACCGAAGAACACCTCGTTCGTCTATCTGGACGACGGCAGCCGCGGCCATGCCGATCCCACCCCGGCGCGTGCGCTGGCCACCGAAGAGATCCCCGGCATCATCGACGACTTCGTACGCGGGGCGGACAACGCCATTGCCGCCGGCTTCGACGGCATCGAACTGCATGCCGCCAACGGCTACCTGTTCGAGCAGTTCCTCAACCCGCTCATCAACGAACGCGAGGACCGCTACGGCGGCTCGCTGCCGAGCCGCGCGCGATTGATCCTGGAGACGGTGGATGCGATGGCCCAGCGCATCGGCGCGCACCGAATCGGCGTACGCCTGGCACCGAACAACCTCACCTTCGACATGCCGTTCTACCCCGACAACGAAGCCACCTATCTGTACCTGGCCGAGGAACTGGGCAAGCGCGGGCTGGCCTATGTGCATCTCAACGACAACCTGCAGGCGGGGCAGTCGGTGCTGGGCGAGGCGTTCCTGCAGCAGTTCAAGCAGGTCTACGGTGGCACGTTGATCCTGGCCGGTGGCATGACCCGCGAACGCGCCCTGCAGCTGGTCGAGGCCGGCACCATCGACCTGGCCGCATTCGGCCAGCCGTTCATCGCCAACCCGGATCTGGTCGAACGCCTGCAGCACAACGTCGCGCTGGCCACGCCCGACCGCAATACCTATTACGGTGGCGGCGAGGCAGGCTACCTCGACTACCCGCGCGCGCAGTAGAGCCACGCGATGCGTGGACGCGGGCGTACACTGCCCACCCGCATCCACCGGATCTGGCCATGGATACGCCCACCGCATCGTTCATCGTCAACCTCGATGTCCCCGGTCTTGCCGCTGCCGAGGACTTCTACATCCGAGCCTTCGGCCTGCGCATCGGGCGCCGTCTAGGCCCGGGCGCCGTGGAGCTGCTCGGTGGGCCAACGCCGCTGTACCTGCTGCAGAACGAGGCCGGCAGCGCCGCCACCGAGGATGGCGACGTGCGCGACTACGAGCGCCATTGGACGCCGCTGCACCTGGACTGGGTGGTGGATGACATCGAAGCCGCACTGGTCCGTGCGGTTGCGGCCGGGGCGACGCTTGAGCAGTCCGTGCGCGAGCGCCGCTGGGGGCGCATCGCCGTGCTGGCCGATCCGTTCGGGCATGGCTTCTGCCTGATCCAGTTCAGCGGCGAAGGCTACAACGCGCTGGTCGAATGACCGGCGCGCCGTTCACCACGGCAACGGCACTGCTTCACCGTTGGCGCGCTCACCGTAGTACAGCGACGGCAGCAGGCGCGAGAGGAAACTGAACTCCGTGTAGCAGTGCTTGAGCAGGCCCAGGCCGACCGCATCGCCGGCATCGCAGTGCGGATCGGTGCTGTCCAGGCCGAGCACGAAGCGGCTGCGCAGCACACAGCCAAACGGCGTATCGCGCGCCACGTGCAGCATCTGCCCGTCGCAGGGATCACCGTTTGCATCCAGGCGTACGTGATCTCCGAAGCCGATGCGCGCGGCGATCACTGCCGATACATCGCCTGCATCCTGTGCCGCCTGCAGGCGCTCTGGCACCAGCAACGTGCGCGGGTCATGGAACTTCAGGCGCGCCGCCACCGGCGGGATGTCGGCCAGCGATTCCACCGCGTGGATGCTGGCACCGTGGTAGCTGCGTCCGCGCTGCCAGGCCGCGTCCCAGCCGCGATGCTCGACATGATCGACCGGATGCCACCAGCGGATGTGCTGTGTGGTCTCAAAGAACGTAAACCACCAGTCCAGCATGCGGCCCTTGCAACCGTGCAGATCGGTACGCACCGCCACCAGCAGGGTGCCATCTTCGCGGCGCTGGATGCCGGTTTCCAAGCGCATCGGTGCGGGGGCGAGCAGATCGTGGTGGTCCAGCCAGGCGCGGGCGTTCACAGCGGTATCCATCGGGGTCTCCTGCATCTCGGGAGACCTGACAATACGGAAACGTTTTTCGTTTCGCAATTATCCGAATGCGGTAAGATGGGCGCAATGAACAGCACCACCCTGCCCGAGCCACCCTCACCAATCCGCCGCCGCGGCCGCCCTGCGCGGCCGGAAGCCGAAGTCCGCCACGCCGTGCTGCAGGCCACGCTGGAGCTGCTGCTGGCACAGGGTTACGAGGCCACCACCATCGAAGCGGTGGCGGCGCACGCCGGGGTAGCGAAGAAGACCGTGTACCGCCACGCCAGCAACCGCGAAGAACTGGTCGGGTTGGCCGTGCGCGAGTGGACCGACGGCTTCGCGCCGCAGTTGCAGCGCGATGCGCACGACGCCGATGAGGTGATGCCGTTGCTGCGGGCCATCCTGCAAGCGGTGTGCGCGCAGGCACTGTCGGCGCAGGCAGTGCAGGTATTCCGCCTGCTGGCCACCGACTTTCCTGGCAAGGACGCGCTGCTGCAGGCCTATCTGGACAATGGCATCGAACGCGGCCGTGCGCTGCTGGCCGACTGGCTGGCGCGTCAGCAGCAGCGCGGGCTGCTGCGCGAGGGAGATGCCGCGTGCATGGCGCGGCTGATCCTGGCGATGGCCGTGGCCGAGCCGCTGCGCGAACGCGTGATCGGTGTGGTGGCCGAGGATGCGCCGGTAGAGGTGCATCTGCGTGATTGCCTGGAATTGTTGGCACCCGTACTGCAGGTGCCGTAGCAGACCGCATCCACGCATGGCGAGGTTCTACAGGCAGCGCTTCGGATCAGGTCACGCCTGCACGTAGGGCATTTCGCTGTCGATACCGTCGAACGTGATCAGCTGCAGCAGCGGCTGCACGTCCTCGTCACTGATCTCACCCGCAGTGATGTCCTCCACGCGTGCATACAACGCCTGCAGCGCCGCTACCTGGTCCCCTCGCAGCCAGCCACGATGGGTACCGAGCCAAGCCTGCAGATTGGTTCCGATATCGCCCTCCGAAAGCAGCGAATCCTCTTCCTCCAGCTCCACCACCGCTTCGGCCATCTTGCGGAACAGGAAGTCCTGGAAGTTCGCGGCCAGCAGATCGGCGCGATCATCGTCATGCCAGACCAGCAGCACCGGCGACTCGCTGGAACCCGGTGCATTGGTCCAGAAACAGTAATGATCACCCGCGCCGGTGCGCGCGAACGGCAGCAGTTTCAGGTCATCGCGCAGCGGGTTGTAATGATCTTCGGCAGTCAGATCTTCCCACGCTGCGCGCAGTTCGCTCGGCTCGATCGGTTCATAGTCGTTGGCATACAGCAGTACCGGCGGCTGCGGCTGCACCTGCGGGAACACCGTGCGGTACCAGTTCGGGCCCTGCTCGCCCCAGCTGAAACGGTTGTCTTCCACCAGCTGGCGGAACAACGGCGGGAAGGTCTGGCCGGAAGCCTGTTCGAGATCGGCGAGCATGCTCAATGACGTCCTTTTGTTGAGAAGACTCACTCTAGCGGGTGAACGCCATCCCCGCATGGCGCGGATCCACTCGGAAAGCTCTCGTTGGAGCCGGTCATTGGACGGCACTGCGCCATCCACCGCGATTCACTCGCGCAGCATATCCACGAACGCACGCAGCGCACCGGGCATCTGCCGCTGCTTCGGGTAGTACAGCGCGAAGCCGGCGAACGGTTCGCTCCAGTCTTCCAGCACCGCCACCATCTGCCCTGATTCGATGTAGGGCCGCGCGGTGTCTTCCAGCACGTAGGCCAGGCCGATGCCATCGAGTACCGCGCCGACCACGGTGCCCTGCTCGCCCAGCGTCAGCCGTCCGGGCACGTCGATCTCCAGCGCCTGCCCACCGCGCTCGAACTGCCACTTGTACAGATGCCCGCTGGCGAAGCGGAAGCGGATGCATTCGTGTGCAGCGAGATCGCGCGGATGCTGTGGCGCGGGATGCCGCCGCAGGTAGTCCGGCGATCCGACAATCAGCCCGCGCAGTGGTGGCCCCATCGGCACTGCCACCATGTCCTCGGGTACGAACTCGTGCAGGCGCACGCCGGCGTCGTAGCCCTCGGCGACGATGTCGACCAGGCCGTCGTTCTCGGTCAGCTCCACCCGCACGTCGGGATGGGCGTGCAGGAAGCGCGCCAGCCGTGGTCCCAGCTGTGTCGCCACCGCAGCACGGGTGGCGTTGATGCGCAGCAGGCCGGCCGGTGCGGCACGGAACTGGTTCATCTCCTCCAACGCATCGTGCACCTGCCCCAAGGCCGGCTGCAGGCGCTCCAGCAGGCGCTGCCCGGCTTCGGTCAGGGCCACGCTGCGGGTGGTGCGATGAAACAGGCCCACCCCCAACCGTTCTTCCAGCGCGCGGATCGCATAGCTCACCGCCGAGGTCGACAGCGCCAGCTCGGCGCCGGCACGGCGGAAGCTGCGGTGGCGGGCGACTGCGGCGAACGCGGCCAGGTGGGAGAGATTGTCAGTGGCCATGATTGTGCAGTTTCACTTGATGAATCATGCCGATATCCGGGCTTTCTGCCGCTGGGTACGGGGCGTATTGTAAAGCGCCTTTCGACAAACCCTGCCAAGGATTCCCCATGTCCCTCGCCCGTGGTTACGCCGCCCATTCACATACCGACCCGCTGATCCCCTACGAGTTCGAACGCCGCGCGGTCGGCCCGGACGATGTACGTATCGAGATCCTCTACAGCGGCATCTGCCACTCCGACCTGCACCAGGCCCGCGACGACTGGGGTGGCTCGATCTACCCGATGGTGCCGGGCCACGAGATCATTGGCCGCGTCACCGAGGTCGGCAGCAACGTCACCCGCTTCAAGGTGGGCGACCACGCCGGCGTGGGCTGCATGGTCGACTCATGCCGCCACTGCGACGCCTGCGAGCACGACCTGGAGCAGTACTGCGCCGAAGGCGCGACCTGGACCTACAACGGCCGTGAGCGCGAAAGCGGCGCGCCGACGTATGGCGGCTATTCCGACCACGTGGTGGTCGAACAGCGCTTCGTGGTGAAGGTGTCCGAAACGCTGGACCTGAAGGCCGCCGCCCCGCTGCTGTGCGCCGGCATCACCACCTGGTCGCCGCTGCGCCACTGGAAGGTCGGCCCGGGCCAGAAGGTCGGCGTGATCGGCCTCGGTGGCCTCGGCCACATGGGCGTGAAGTTCGCCAAGGCCCTCGGCGCGCACGTGGTGATGATCACCACCACGCCGGAAAAGGGTGCCGATGCCAAGCGCCTGGGCGCCGATGAAGTGCTGGTCTCGCGCGATGCCGCGCAGATGAAGGCGCACGCCGGCAGCTTCGACTTCCTGCTCAACACCATTCCGGTTGGCCATGACACCAACCCGTACATGGGCCTGCTCAAGCGCGAGGCCACCATGTGCCTGGTCGGCGTGCTGACCGAACTGGATCCGCCGCTGACCGGCGGCAGCGTGATCTTCGGCCGCAAGCACCTGACCGGCTCGGCGATCGGCGGCATGGCCGAAACCCAGGAAATGATGGATTTCTGCGCCGAGCACGGCATCGTCAGCGATGTCGAGATGATCGACATCAAGAACGTCAACGAAGCCTGGGAGCGCATGGCGAAGAACGATGTGCGCTACCGCTTCGTGATCGACATGGCGACGATGACGAACGCCGCCTGATCGATCGGCGACTGTGAACGAAGAACCCCGGCACTGCCGGGGTTTCTTGTTTGCGTTGCACGGCCCGTCCGCCGGGCCATGCCCGGCGAGCGAAGCGGTTGCCTCCCTCCTTGGGCATGACGAAGATCAAGGACCCGGCCACCAGCCGGGCGCAGACTCGCTGCATGGCCCGCCTGCCCTCCCCTGCGATGCTGATGCGCGCGCCGCACCGGCTGCTGTTCTTCATCGGCGCCAGCAACCTGCTGCTGGCAATGCTGTGGTGGGCGTTGTGGCTGGGCGCATTGCGCGGGTTGTGGACGCCGCAGCCACCGCCGCTGCCTCCGGCCTGGCTGCACGCGCTGCTGATGCAGTACCTGGTACTGCCCAGTTTCATCTTCGGCTTCCTGCTCACCGTGTTCCCGCGCTGGATGGCACAGCCGGAGCTGCCACGCAGCCGTTATGCGCCGGTCGGCATCGGCCTGTTTGGTGGGCAGGCGTTGCTGATTGCCGCCGCCTGCGGGTGGACACCCGGACTGTGGCCCGGCCTGCTGCTGGCACTGGCCGGCTGGAGCGCCGGACTGATCGTGCTGGGACGCGTGCTCAAGGCCGCCGGTCCCAACCGCAACTGGCATGCGCGCGCCTGCTATGCCGCACTGCTGCTGGGCTGGCTGGGGCTGCTGCTGTTCATGGCGGTGGGGCGCGGCCACGCCACGCTGATGCCAGTCACGGTGGCACTCGGCACCTTCGGCCTGCTGCTACCGGTCTACCTCACCGTCGCGCACCGGATGATCCCGTTCTTCGCCAACAACGTGGTGGATGGCTATGTGGCGTGGCGCCCGCTGCGCTGGTTGGCTGCGATGTGGGCGCTGCTGATGCTGCGCCTGCTGTTGAGCGCGTTGCAGGTCGACCACCTGCTGTGGCTGGCCGATGCGCCGCTGCTGATGTTGTCGCTGCAGGCGCTATGGCACTGGTGGCCACGCGGGCCGATGCCGGGCCTGCTCGCGGCCCTGTTCCTGGCATTGGCGTGGCTGCCGATCAGCTTCGCGTTGTATCTGCTGCAGGACATCGGCCAGATGCTGGGCCATCCGCAACTGCTCGGCCGCGCGCCGCTGCATGCCCTCGCCGTGGGCCTGTTCGGCAGCCTGCTGGTGGCGATGGTGACCCGGGTCACCCAGGGCCATTCCGGCCGACCGCTGGTGATGCCGGCAGTGGCCTGGTTTGCGTTCGTCGCGCTGCAGGCGGTGGCGACCATGCGCATCGCTGCCGAACTGATGCCCGACGCCTATGCGTGGCATTTCGCCGCAGCCATCGGCTGGTTGCTGGCCCTGGCACCGTGGGTGGCACGGCTGGGCTGGATCTACCTGAGCCCACGGCGCGACGGCAAGCCGGGCTGACATCGACGCCGGGCATGGCCCGGCGCTACCGCAATCGAATCAATACGCGAATTCGCGGAACACCGGATCGACGTCGCCGTGCCAGCGGCCATGGAACAGCGCCAGCTTGCGTTCGGCCGGGGTCAGGCCGGACTCGACGATCTCCTGCAGCACGTCCAGGAACTTGCTCTCGTCCTGGCCGTCGGCATTGCGCGCCGCGCGGCGCTTGAGGCCTTCGACGGAAATCTTCACCGCTTCACGGGCCAGGTCGCGCACGCTGCCAGTGCGGAACGGCAGGTTCATCGCATGCTTCGGCACGCCGTCGCGCAGTGCATGGCGCTCGGCCAGGGTGAAATCACGTACCAGGTCCCAGGCCGCATCCAGTGCGGTGTCGTCGTACAACAGGCCCACCCAGAATGCCGGCAGCGCACACAGGCGGCTCCACGGGCCACCGTCGGCACCGCGCATTTCCAGATACTTCTTCAGGCGCACTTCCGGGAACGCGGTGGTCATGTGGTCCGACCAGTCGCGCAGCGTCGGCAGCGCGCCCGGCAGCACCGGCAGCTTGGCCTGCATGAAATCGCGGAAGCTCTGCCCGCTGGCGTCGTGGTAGATGCCATCGCGGTAGGAGAAATACATCGGCACGTCGAGCAGGTAATCGACATAGCGCTCGTAACCGAAGCCATCCTCGAACACGAAGTCGAGCATGCCGGTGCGGTCGGCGTCGGTGTCGGTCCAGATGTGCGAGCGGTAGCTCAGGTAGCCGTTGGGCTTGCCTTCGGTGAACGGCGAATCGGCAAACAGCGCGGTGGCGATCGGCTGCAGCGCCAGCGACACGCGGAACTTCTTCACCATGTCCGCTTCGGTGGCGTAATCCAGGTTCACCTGCACCGTGCAGGTGCGGGTCATCATGTCCAGGCCCAGCGAGCCGACCTTGGGCATGTAGGCGCGCATGATCTTGTAGCGGCCCTTTGGCATCCACGGCATTTCATCGCGCTTCCACTTCGGCTGGAAGCCCATGCCGAGGAAGCCGAGCTGCAGCTCACCGGCCACCTGTGCCACTTCGTTGAGATGGGTGCCGGTCTCCACGCAGGTCTGGTGGATGGTCTCCAGCGCCGCTCCGGACAGTTCCAACTGACCGGCAGGTTCCAGCGTCACCGAGGCACCATCGCGCAGCAGGGCGATCGTGTTGCCGTTCTCCTGCACCGGCTCCCAGCCGAAGCGGACCAGGCCATTGAGCAGCGCTTCGATGCCGCGCTCGCCCTCGAAGGTCGGCGGGCGCAGGTCATCCAGGCGGAACCCGAACTTCTCGTGCTCGGTGCCGATGCGCCACTGCGCGCGGGGTTTCTCGCCGGAGGCGATCACCTCCACCAGCTGCGAGCGGTCGGTAATGGGTGTATCGGCGACGTGGCTGGGGCTCGACAAGGGGAAGGCTCGCTGGACAGTGGCGGGGGATGTGGGGCCCGGGGCCTTCCATCGCAAGGGCGCACTATAGCGTGGCGACCCGTTGCGTCATGCGACGGAGACGGTTTTCAGCATCCTACCGACGCCCTCTTGACCCTCGTACACTCGGGGCCATGAGCCGCCATTCACGACACCCCGAACTGCACCGCTCCGAGCGCGTCGGCTGGCTGCGTGCCGCCGTGCTGGGGGCCAACGATGGCATCGTCTCGGTGGCCGGCCTGGTGGTCGGCGTGGCCGCCAGCGGCGCCTCCGCGGCGACCATTCTGGCCACCGGCGTGGCTGGCACCGTGGCCGGCGCGATGTCGATGGCCGCTGGAGAGTATGTCTCCGTGCAGACCCAGGCCGACACCGAAGACGCCGACCTGGCGATGGAAAAGCGCGAACTGCACGAAGATCCGCACAGCGAGCTGGAAGAGCTGGCCGCGATCTACCGCCACCGCGGCCTGGAGCCGGCGCTGGCGCGGCAGGTGGCCGAGCAGCTCACCGCCCACGACGCACTGGGCGCCCACGCCCGCGACGAGCTGGGCATCACCGATACCCTGCGCGCGCGCCCGCTGCAGGCAGCGCTGGCCTCGGCCGGCGCCTTCACCTGTGGTGCGGCACTGCCGGTGCTGACCGCGCTGCTCGCGCCGGTCGACAAGGTCGCGATGATGACCACCGCCAGCACCCTGCTCGGCCTGTGCCTGACCGGCGCGATGGCGGCCCAGGCCGGCGGCGCACCGCCGGTACGCGGCGCGATCCGGGTGATGTTCTGGGGCGCGTTGGCGATGGCCGCGGCCGCCGGCGTCGGTCGCCTGCTCGGCGCACACGTGACATGACCGCCATGCTGCCCCCGGCCACCGCACTGCTGGCCGAGATGGCCAGTCTGGCGGGCTGTGAGCGCGCCGAAGGCTATGCCTGCATCACCGCCCGTCGCGAGCATGGCGCCAGCTCGGTGGAGATTCCGCAACCGCAGTTCGCGATCCTGCTGGAAGGCCGCAAGCAGGTGCGTACCGCGCACCAGTCGCTGGAATTCATCCCTGGCGACATCCTGCTGCTGACACAGCGCTGCCGTATCGACGTGGTCAACAGCCCCGACCCGGGGACCGGCCGCTACCTCAGTGCCATCGTGCCGCTGTGTGCCGAAGTGCTGGCGGCCGCACGCACACTATGGAGCGAGGAACTTCCCGCCCCTGGCCAGGCGATGGCACGTCTGCCGTTGATCGACCATGGCCCGGTGCTGCGCCAGTGGCGGCAATCGCTGCAGGACGGCCGTTACAGCGAGGCACGATTGGCCCTGGCCTCGCTGGTGCTGACCCTGTGCCGACAGGGCCACGGCAACCTGCTGCTGCCGCAGGCGCCGAGCCTGGGCGAACAGATCCGCGACCGCATCGCCGCCGAACCGGCACGCGACTGGCAATCGCGTGATGTGGAAGAACAGTTCGCGCTGAGCGGTGCGACCCTGCGTCGTCGTCTCGCCGCCGAGGACACCAGCCTGCGCCAGCTGCTTACCGAGGCCCGGCTGGCGCATGGCATGCAGCTGCTCTACACCACGGACCTGCCATTGAAGACCGTCGCAGCACGCGCGGGCTACCGGTCTGCGGCGAGCTTCAGCAAGCGCTTCGCCGAGCAATACGGACTGGCTCCCACAGACATTTGAGGGGGTTCGGCAGGGCTGCGCCCTGCACCCGCAGAGGCAACAGCAACGTCCGAAGCAACAGCAACAGCGGCTATCCGAGGGATGGCGGGGCGGTGTGGGTGGGCAGGACACGCCGTAAACCCATCCATGGGGGCTCGATGGCGCCATCCATGGCGCCAACGGT
>NZ_JAXAXM020000028.1:0-40814 GCF_047500745.2 Stenotrophomonas sp. FR024 | reverse complement strand
TAGTATCCGCAGATGCATGCTTGACGGTCCCTCCACCCTGGCTCCTACATACCGCGTAGGAGCCGGGAGGAACATACAAGCCATGCTCGACTGCTTCTGCCAGCAGCAGTCGAGCATGGCTCGACTCTACAAAAAGCCATAAGCCGCCGAGCCTGGGCTCGGCTCTACAGTTCCGCGGTACTGCTGCGGAACCCGCTGAACACCGATTCGGCAGCAAACCCCACGCCACCCAGCAGCACGCCGAAATACACCACCGTAGCCACCACGAAACCATAACCAGCCGCCACCGCCGCACCATCGCGCTGGATGAAGCCGATCGCAAAGGACATCAGCGCCAGCGCCGGCAAGGTATTGCTGAACGGAATCGGCCCGGCCGGCGCCATCAGCAGCAGGGTCGCGAACACCAGCATCAGGTTGTTCAGGCGCATCATCTTCTTCGAGCGCACCATCACCGCCAGCCGCATCGGCCGCGACAGGCGCTCCATGCGGTGCACCCACTTCAGCGCACGGCCCAGGTTGGCCTTCAGCTTGTCGGTGGCGATCTCGCGGCGCGCCAGCTTCTGCGGCACCCACAGCGGGCGGTTGCGTACGCGGCTCAGGCCGATCAGCAGGATCGAGGCACCAAACACCGTACTCAGCCCCGGAATCGACACCGGAATGATGAAGATGGCCGAGAGCAGGATCACGATCAGCAGCAGGCCTTCATCGCCCAGCGCGCTGAGCAGGGTGCCGATACTGACCTGCTCACCGGGCAATTCGTCGATCATCTGCTCGATCTGCTCGGCCAGGGGCGCGCTGTCGTTGGTTTCGGGGGCACGGTAAGTCATGCGTCGCAAGGTTCTCCAGGGAAGGGCGGTCAGCGGGCCGTCCTGCGGTGGGGGACGCACAGGCTCCCGCAGTATCCCGGCCAACGTGGGCAAAGAGGTGAACCGGGCATGAGGGGGTAAACTGGCGTGCCCCGCACGAGTTGAACGCAATGGACATGGGCCGCAGGCAATCGACCATCGAACTGGTCGCCATCGACATGGATGGCACCCTGCTGGACCCCAGCCACACCCTCACCGCGCGGGCCAAGCAGGCGATCGCACAGGCGCGCGCGCTGGGCGTGCACATCGTGCTGACCAGTGGCCGCCCGGTTCCGGGCCTGGCACCGTTCCTGCACGAGCTGGGCATCACAGGCGACGACGACTACTGCATCGCCTGCAATGGCGGCCTGGTGCAGCGTATCGGCACGCGCGAAACCGTGGTCGAGTATCCGCTCAGCTTCGACGACTTCCTGTTCTGCGAGCAGGTGGCCCGAGACCTGGGTGTGCACTTCCAGGCGCTGGACAGCCAGCGCATGTATACGCCCAACCAGGACATCAGCTACTACACCGTGGCCGACTCGCATCTCTCGCGGATGCCGCTGTCCTATCGCCGCGTGGCCGACATGGACCCGTCCATGTCGTTCATCAAGCTGATGATGATCGACGAGCCTGACGTGCTGGATGCCGCCATCGCGCGCCTGCCCAGCGAACTGACCGAGCGCTTCGCGGTGCTGAAGAGCGCACCGTTCTTCCTGGAAGTATTCGACCACCGCGCCGGCAAGGGGCCAAGCCTGCAGAAGCTGGCCGAGCACTTGGGCATCGACCGCGCCAACGTGATGGCCATCGGTGACCAGGAGAACGACCTGACCATGCTGCAGTACGCCGGTACCAGCGTGGCGATGGGCAATGCCATCGACGCGGTGAAGGCGGTGGCGCGGTTCGAGACCACCAGCAATGCAGACGAAGGCGTGGCGCGCGCCATTGAGCGTTTCGTCCTGCAGTAACCGCGCGTCCCTATGCCCTGGTAGGTGCCAACCTTGGTTGGCGCACGCACACCGTATGCGCCGACCAAGGTCGGCCTCTACCATGTCTCGTGGGCCCTGGTAGGTGCCAACCTTGGTTGGCACACGCGCACCGTATGCGCCGACCAAGGTCGGCCTCTACCAGGTCCCGTCCGCCTCGGTAGGTGCCAACCTTGGTTGGCACACGCAGGCGGTAAGCGCCGACCCAGGCTATACCCACGTATAACCCACCCATCCCCATCGCCATCCGCGCTGTACCACCGCGCAATGGCGAATGCGGCACTGCGATGCAAGAATTTCGCACGTCGAAATCACCCCATCGAATCCCACGGCAGATGATCGCCTTCGTCTGCTGACCGGCGCGCACCGCGCCGTCACTCCCTCAACGCAATCGCATCGCCAGCCAGGGCGCCGACACCGGTGCTGCAACGCGCTGGGCGTGCGCCTGCGCCGCTCTCTCCCTGCACCCTGGATCAGCCCATGAACACCCCACCCACGACGCGCCTCGCTCTGGCCATCATCACGGCCATCACCGCACCTGCGTACGCCGCAGAAACGCACGATGCCGCGCATGACACCCCCACCACCTTGAACGCGCTGCAGGTCATCGCCACGCCGCGCGGCGCGGCCGTTGCGCCTACTCAGGTGGTCGGCCCCAACCGCTACGTCATCAAGGCTGAAGACCTCGACGCGATGGTCACCGGCAACAACGGCCTGGCAATGCTCAAGCAGGTACCGGGCGCCAGCTACACCGCCACCGATGGGCTGGGCCTGGATATCTCGGCCACCAGCCTGTTCGTGCGCGGCTTCCGCATGAACGAAATGGGCATCACCTTCGAAGGCGTGCCACTGAACGACAACGGTTTCCTCTCGCTCACCGGCACCAGCGTGGTGAACGTGGGCGTGCCCGATGGCATCGGCGCGATCACGGTCAGCCCCGGTGGCGCACCGGTCAGCGTGTTCTCCAGTAGCGTCAACGGCGGCAGCCTGGAATACCGCCTGCGCGAGCTGCAGGACACGCCCAGCCTGCGCGTGAAACAGGGCGTGGGCAGCAACAACACGCTGGTCACCACCGTGTCCGGGCAGAGCGGCCAACTCGGTGAGCACGGCCCGAAGGTGCTGGTCGACCTGCAGCGCGTGTCCGCCGACAAGTACCAGGGCGAGGGCACCCAGAACTTCCTGCGCGTCGACCTGAAGCTGCAGCAGGACGTTGCCTGGGGCGACTTCACCGTGTTCCTGTCCGACAGCAAGGCCAAGGTCTGGGGTTACAACAACATTTCGTTCGACATGATCCGCAAGCTGGGCTGGAAGGCCGACATCTTCTATCCCGATTATGCCTGGGCGTGGTACGTGGCCTCGCCGGAGAATGCGGACAAGTCCTGCGGCGCCTACACCTGCGGTGAGCTGTCCGAGCTGATTCCGTATGACACCGGCCAGATCACCCGCGACCGCGTGTCCTCGATCAACCATCGCTTCCAGATTACCCCGGCCCTGAGTGGCAACGTGCAGCTGTACAACGCCAACAGCCACACCCAGGCCACGCTGACCGACCCGACCGTGCCGTCGCCCAACGGCGCACCGTTCTCCGAACAGGTGCAGACGCCGCGCGTGAATCGGCTGGGCGGCATGCTCAACCTGCAGTTCGAGACCGGCGCGCACACCTTCACCGCCGGTTTCTGGCAGGAGAAGAGCAAGGCCGCAGCCAAGACCGAGTGGTACCAGCAGCCGCTGCTGGGTGAGGGCCCGCCGCTGAAGGCCACCGGCCCGTTCGATGTGTACGGCCCCGCGTTCAAGACCGACAACGCATCGAGCTGGGTGGCCCGCTCGCGCCAGTTCTACCTGCAGGACGACATCGTGTTGAACGACACGCTGAAGCTGGGTGTCGGCTTCAAGGCCGTGGACTTCCGCACCAGCGGCGGCGGCCTCGGCGATGCCAAGGACCGGCCGGTGAACGGCACGCTGCGCGCGAAGAGCAACTTCCTGCCGCATGTCTCGCTGTTCTGGAGCCCGACCGAATCCACCGATGCCTTCATCGACCTGGCCAACACCATGAACGGCTACCGCGTGGCCCAGCGCGGCAACATCGGCTACACCGCCTCCGCGTGGACCATCACCGACCAGGAAGAGTTCGACCGCGTGGCCGGCACGCTGCGCCCGGAGAAGAACTGGAATCTGACCGTCGGCGCGTCGCATCGCTTCGACCGGCTGACGATCACCGGTGACGTGTTCTACAACGACATCCGCAACCGCCTGCTGTCGGCCGCCATCGGCACCCAGTTCGCGCAGATCAACACCGTGCGGTTGATGCCGAAGATGCACGTGATCGGCGCCGACCTCGGCATCACCGCCGACCTGACCGACCACCTGCAGTTCTACCAGGGCGTGGCCGTGGCCCGTTCGTACTACGACAGCGATTTCGTGGTGGGCGACACGGTGTACCCGATCAAGGGCAACGCCCAGCCGGGCTATCCGCAGATCTCGTTGGTCAGCGACCTGTCGGCGCATTTCGGTGACTGGCGCTTCGGTGCCACCAGTACCTCCTACCTGCGCCAGCCTTTCACCTACGAGAACGACATCCGCGTGCCGACCTTCTGGCAGGTCAACACCTATGCCGCCTACCGCTTCGGTACGGACAGCGCGGTGCCGGGCCTGGAGCTGCGGCTGGACGTGAGCAACCTGTTCAACCGCCACAACATCGGTACCGCCACCATCGCCGGCTCGTCGTTCTCGGGGGATTACCAGACCCTGCAGCGCAGCGCGCCCCGGCAGCTGATGCTCAGCACCTCGATGACCTTCTAAGTAGATCCACGCCATGCGTGGATGCACCTGGCGGTCCCCAGGCAGGTGCCCAGATCCGTCCACAAACCCGCCTTGCGCAATCAACAGGGATTTTCTGGCGGCGACGCAAGGTTCCCACAATGTTGCTGGGTCATGCTGTCGGCATGGCTCAGTACAACCCGCGAACCCCGCTGTTCGGCATCCGGGGCCCAGGACGGCCCCGGCAGGCGCTGTCCGTGGCGCCTGTGATCGACCTGCAGGCCGAGTACCAGTTCTGGCACGTCTACGAGCGCGTGGTCCGTCCGTTGCCCGGTGGGGGGCTGCGGCTGGCTTGGCTGGTGTGCCAGAAGGTGTACCGGGACCGGTGGCAGCACCCGCACGACAGCGACGAGGCGGCGTTGTCGCGGGTGCTGTTTGGCGGGAACATGACGGCTGACCGGGCGTCGGAGCTGGCGGAGCTGCACGCGCTGGTCAGCCGTCGGGTGGCGTTGCTGGCGAGACGTGGGCGCGTGGATTCCGCGGCGTGATGCGCGGGGATGACCCTGGCGTCGCCCGGCGGCCATGACCTGCTCTGGCATTGACCCATCCGCTGCCGTGACCTGCTCTTGGTAGAGTCGACTGTTAGTCGACTGCTCTACTCATCGGCTCCGCAGAAATCCGCGCTTCGCGCGCGAGTCGACTAACAGTCGACTCTACCAACGTCCTCTCCAGCTGGTGCTGCTAAGGCTTTCCCCGGTCCAACTGCCGATAGCCAATCGCCTCAGCCAGATGCGCCGTCTGGATCACCTCGCAACCCGCCAGATCAGCAATCGTGCGCGCGACCCGCAGAATCCGGTGCATGGCCCGCGCGGAAAGTTGCAGACGCTCAATCGCCTGCTCCAACAGATCCTGATCGGCCTCGCTCAGCTTCGTGCACGCCCGCAGCGCCGCTGGTGGCAGATGGGCATTCAGCCCGCCACGTGCCTGCTGCCGGGCATGGGCGGCTTCCACCCGCTCACGCACCGATGCACTGGGCTCACCCAGCGGCGTGCTCTCCCGCAGCTCCACCGCGTCCATGCGCGCCACGCTGATATGCAGGTCGATACGGTCCAGCAGCGGGCCGGACACCCGCGCGCGGTAGCGGTTGATACGTTCGTCGCTGCACAGGCAGCGGTTGCTGCGGTCACCGGCCCAGCCACACGGGCAAGGGTTCATCGCCGCCACCAGTTGGAACCGCGCGGGATACTGCACGCTGCGCGCCGCGCGGGCGATGCGGATGTGGCCGGATTCCAGCGGCTCGCGCAGGGTTTCCAACGCGCTGCGGTTCCACTCTGGAAGCTCATCGAGGAAAAGGACACCGTGATGGGCCAGCGAGATTTCGCCGGGGCAGGGTGGGGTGCCGCCGCCCACCAGCGCCGCCGCACTGGCACTGTGATGTGGCGCCCGAAAGGGTCGCTGGCGCCAGCGCCGCGGATCCAGCCCCTCACCACTGACAGATGCAATCGCGGCCAGTTGCAGCGCCTCGGCTTCCTCGGTGTCCGGCAGCAGGCCGGGCAGGCGCGAGGCCAGCAGTGTCTTGCCGCAGCCAGGACTGCCGATCAACAGCAGATGGTGCCCACCCGCTGCGGCAACTTCCAACGCACGTCGCGCATGCGCCTGCCCGCGCACGTCGGCCAGATCGGGCAGTGGCAACGGTGTCGTGTCCACGCGCTCCACGGGCGGCAGCAGGCGCGGATTGCCAAGCCCCGCGCAGCATTCCAGCAGGGTACGGGCCACTCGCACATCAGCATGCTCGGCCAAAGCTGCCTCTGCGGCATTGCCCGGCGGCACCACCAGAATGCGCCCGGCTTCTGCCGCCGCAATCGCCGCCGGCAGCGCTCCGGCTACCGGCTGCAGTTCACCGGTCAGGCCAAGTTCGCCCAGGAATTCGTACTGCAGCAGTGACTGTGGATCGACCTGGCCGCTGGCCGCCAGAATGCCCAGCGCAATCGCCAGGTCGTAACGCCCACCTTCCTTGGGCAGGTCGGCAGGCGCGAGGTTTAATGTGATGCGCCGCTGCGGAAAGTCGAAGCGCGCGCAGAGCAGGGCGGCGCGCACGCGCTCGCGGGACTCACGCACGCTGGTCTCGGCCAGTCCCACGATCTGCGTGACAGGCAGGCCGCCAGAGAGATGCACCTCCACCCGCACCAGCGGGGCATCGACCCCGGCGCGGGCACGGCTGTAGACCAGCGCCAGGCCCATGTGTGGTTTCCCGTTTAAAGACATTGAATAGTGCAACAGCAATCGGCGGTCAGCCATCGGGGACTGCATCAGACGCGGCTAGGAAATGCCCTAACGTTGAATGAAAGTTGTGATGGGCAACGCAGCGACGCCCGTCACTTTGGACATTGAAGTAGGCGTTGATCGAGATGTGGGAAGTTGGAGTCAGTAGTCGGGTCCCGGGCAAGCCCGAATCATCGTGTACGAACGCACAGGCGAATCTTCTTTGGTTGATGGAACATCATGGATTCGGGGAATTCCAAGTTCCGGCTCCAAAGCGTTGCCTCATAGAAACGGGTCCACGTGACCAAAAGGCGAGTAGCGCTAATCGTCAACCGTTGTTCCCGCCAAAGTGACGCATATGGCTGAAAATGAGATGTCCCAATGCGCGGCTGATGGGTGAATATGAAATTCAAGATCTGACCAAAACCCTTTGCATCACGGTGTTTGCAAGTCTGCGAGAAAGGAATGGAGCGCCGATAGGAAAAATCAATTGTCATTTCATTGATGTCGGTGACAGAAGAGTATCCAACACTGATTCCATCGTGATCCGGAGAAGGACGGTAGAAATCCAAAAGTTCGATGCCTTGTTCTTATCTGCCTATCAAGGAGATTGCGACAGTAATGTCGGTGCGGCGTCTGGCAATTGGATGCCGCTGGTATGCAGTATCTCTGGCGGGCCGAAAGTAAGTCGCTCGTTCAACATGTTGAGAAATCGGTTCTCAGCCTGTGAGTCTCTAAGGATCAGTTTCCGGTTCTGGTGAGTACATGTGGAGCAATGATGTGTGCTGCCATTCCCTGCCGTTGGCGGTGCACGATGAAAATTATGAGAGGAATTTCTATGGCGAAGAAGTGATGGAGTGAGTTCAGAGGCTCAATTGCCCCATCTCCTGGGATCAGGAACATTTCTCCCCGGGGTGGTCTTATCCATCCTTCTCCGCGTACCAATCTGCGCGTCTGATCATTCAGATGCGCAGTGTGCCGCCGATTACCCAACCTTTGGCTGGGGTTGATCGGAAATTCGTAGTCAACCAAGGAGGAATGTCATGAATCGTGTACTGAATCTGCAGCGTTTGGCCTTCGATACCAATGTCAGCCTGATGGGCAATAGCTGCAGCAGCTCCACACACAGCTGCTGTGATGGCAGCGTAGAGGATCCGCGGCTGTAATAGCTGTTGCTGCATGACGTGTCGCCGCCGGCTTCCTAGGTGTCCCGGCTACACCACATGTATTGCCGCACCAATCTGATCGATCTACCGCAAGGGATTCATCATCGACGCTATCGACCCAGCGACATGGCCGAGAGTGACTCATCGGCGAATCTCCTATCAGAAAGAGGATCCTTCATTGAATCGAGTTCTCAACTTGCAGAGACTGCTTGTGGAAAGCACCGTGTCTGCGCTTGCCAACAGCTGTACCAGCTCCCAGCACAGCTGCTGCGCCACGCCTGTGGAAGGAGAGCGTTAACACAAGAGTCGTCAGCTGATCGTGTGATCCGCCAGTTGTCGTGAGTAAGTGCCAACTCAGGGGGCGCGCTCATCCAGGGACGATGAGCCAAGGAGAGTGACGCTACCTTGAGTCACTAAGGAGAGAAAGAATGAATCGTGTACTGAATCTGCAGCGCCTGTCTCTGGATACCTCGTTAAGCCTGATGGGCAACAGCTCTACCAGTTCGACCCATTCGTGCTGCGGCCCCACGGAGGAGCAGAAACTGCAGTAGTTGACCTAAAGGAGGGCGCCGGATATCTGGCGCCCTCCCATGACAATGCCGGCTGCCAGTGCTCGGTTGGAGACTGCGGGCCGATCATCTCCAAGGATAGCGCGTGATGTCTTCCAGAAAACCTACGCTGCGCGAGCTGCGGCATGTTGACAAGGTCAACTTCATCAGCAGCGACGAGCGCTTCTACGAGCCGAACTACGAGCATTACAGGCCGAGCGATGAGCTAGTGTCGATTGTTGATCAGCTTCTAGTGGCGCATGGGCAAGGCTGGGGCATTCGCCGGATCGGAGTGTGGTCCCATGTCTTGCCACTCGCGAGGTCTGGCTCGCGGTCGCTTCCAGCTCAGGGCTGGAAGATCCATTTGTCAGCAATCGAAGATAACTGCAAGCAGATTCTTCAGCGTGTTGCTGAGCTTCTGCTTCAGCGTGATGTGGAGTTTAAGTTCGCCAACGACTGCCGCACGATGAGGATGATGACATCCAAGCGTTGGCCCCGAGGTGGATCTGGGAAGTTCATTACGGTCTACCCACATACGGAGACTGAGTTCAAAGAACTCATCGAGCTGATGTACCAAGAGGTGGGGGCGAATGTCGGATCTTACATCCTGTCCGACAAGCGCTACAAAGACAGCCGCTGTATCTACTACCGGTACGGCGGCATCATCCAAGTGAACCGTCTGGACTTCATGGGAAGAATGATCCCGATGCTTGTTTCACCGTCAGGAGACCATGTCCCTGATCATCGGACCCCGTACTTCGAGACTCCTGAGTGGGCTCAGGATCCCTTCCTTGCCGAGGAAGAGGAAACAGGGGAGATGGTCTTGAACAACGGTCGCTACTTGATCGAGAGCGCGCTGGGCTTCTCGAACACTGGTGGAGTGTACCTGTCAAAGGACACTCTCACCGGTCGCCAAGTCGTCATCAAGGAGGCCAGGCCCCATGTGGAGCTCTATGAAAATGGCGGAGATGCAACCACCCGCCTGAAAAGAGAGATGGCGAATCTGAGCATCCTCAGTCCGCTGGGAGTCGCCCCTGCAGTCTTGGACTCGTTCTGGGATTGGGAGAATTTCTACCTCGTTGAGGAGCATTTCGATGCTCTCGACATGCGGCAGGTCATGCTCCAGTTCTCGCCGCTGATGACGGTGCGCCCGACGGTGGCAGACAGTGAGAAGTTCTATGGGATGTATCGAACGATCTTCATTAATCTCTTCAGAGTCGTTGATCTGGCGCATAGGGCAGGAATGGTGATTGGCGATCTGTCACCCCCAAATATTCTGGTTAAGAAGGAATCCCTGGAGGTGCGGTTGATTGACCTGGAAGCTGCATTCCGACCGTCTCATGGAGAATCCGATGACATTCATACACCTGGATTCAGAAGCAAGATGAAGAGCAGGACAAAGGCAAGCAGCATCGAGGATGACCTGTACGCAGTTTCGGCGATCATGATGTACTCCATGTTTCCGATCGTGGCGATGGCGTATGTCAGAGACGACCTCTTCGACAACGTCCTTCCCATTCTCGTCCAGGATATCGGCTGGAAAGGGACCCCGGTGCTCGATGTGATTCGTGGTCTCGCGCAGGGACGGATCGATCTTCGCGAGGCCGAAGAAAGGTTACAGGTAGGAGCCTCAATAGATGAGCCGTACGGTATGCGCGAGGCCTCTTCTGAGCCAGTGGAGCACTTGATAGAACGGTTGTCTAGGTTCGTTCTGATGAACTATCGACTGAATTCGAAGTACACGCTGTTTCCTTGTGACCCCTTTGCTCTCTCCACAAATGCAACTAGCTTGGGATTTGGTTCGTCCGGCGTAATCTACGCACTCACACGCGCCGGTGCCGAGGTGGCCAATGAAGTACTCGAGCGGCACTTTTCGGATGCAGGACGTCTTCATGAGGCGAACACAGCGCCCGGTGTGCTGACGGGGCTGGCGGGAATCGGATGGGCCCATTTGGCCATGGGCTACGATTCTGTCGGGCTTGGCTTCATTGACATGGCCAACAGAAGTTCGGTTCCGAAGGGCCAGATCTCGTTCTACTACGGAGCAGCCGGCATCGGAATGGCGAATCTGGCAGCCTTTCTTGCCTCGCAAGGCAGGAACTATCTGGAAACTGCCTTAGAGCTCGGTCTGCAGCTGAAATCATCTGCGGTTCGTACGGAGAACGGAATCTATTGGGAGGACGACGGCGTCATTCGAATTGGACTCGGCTATGGTCAATCCGGAGTGGCGCTTTTCTTCCTCCGGCTGTCTCAAGTGACCGACGATTCTAAGTGGAGGGCGATAGGAGAGTTGGCACTGGCCTACGACCTGTCGAAGGGAGACGAGCTGGAGGCAGGTATCACCACGTTTGCCGCCGCACCTACTGGCCTAACCACCTACGAACCCTACGTGGAGCAGGGTACCGCAGGCATTATGAAAGTCGCCATCAGGTACGGTCTCTGGGAAGTAGTTGAATCTCTGGCCTTGGATCTCTACCGCAAGTATTCCGGATTTCCGGGTCTTATTTACGGCCTTGCTGGATTGATAGACACGCTGGTAGATGCCTATGTGTATTCAGGAGATGCAAAATACCTGAATCTGGCCAATCGCCCTTATGAGGGGCTGACCGACATCTATGTTTTTGGCGACGCTGACACAGCGGCCATACCGGGAGAGAACCTGTTTCGCATTTCCTGTGACTACGCCACGGGTATTGCTGGGGCTATCCGGGCCTTGCATCGACTGAGTTCGCCGTATCCCGATGAATTCTGTCTGGACATCTTGGACGCCCCCTTCTTGAGGGTGCAGGCAGACCATCAGCTCGGCCCTACCCTCATGGAAGGGCCTGAGTGGGGAATAGGTCAAGAATGAGTACGCCGAGCGGCAGCACTGCGGTGGATCCTGGCCGCGGCCACACACCATGGCGTGACTTCTCGCGTTTGCTAGGCGAGAACCGGAATGAGTACGTGGCGGTGACGATCACCTCCTGTGCAATTGGTGCATTTGAAGGTCTGATACACCCCCTCCTGATCAAGGCGATTCTTGATGAGGCGTCGTTGAAGGGCGATTTTTCGCGTTTGATGTACCTGATCCTTGGCTATCTTGCGCTAGGTGTCTCGCTCAACGTGGGTGCCTACGTGACTTCGCTTTGGCAGCAGCGATTGGACAATCGCATTGTGAGGCGAGTCAGCGAGGAGCTTCTGCGCGTCTTCTACAGTGAACGCTACGAAGACTTCCTGCGAAACGGAGTGGGATACTACATTTCGCGGATCAGATCTGACGTGAAGGATGGTCTGGTACCAATGCTTGCCTTGGTCAGAGGAGTTGCAGTCAAGATCTCCATGCTTGTGGCCTTGGTCATAGCACTGCTCTACATCTCATGGAAGGCCTTCGCAGTTCTTGCCGCGATCATCCCAGTTGCCACGATTGTCAGCTTGGTGGTTGGCAAACGCATCAGTGCTTTGACATCTACGGAGCGGGAAAAGGAAGCCCAGGTTCTGGTTATCCTTGCCAGCGCTGTTGGAAGCCTGAAGATGGTGGGGGCGTTCGGATTGACAAGCAAGACGTTGAGCTCGTTCGATAGAGGCATGCACGGCCTCTTGGATGCAGGCTACAGTCGATTCAAGGTGGTGCGCACACTTCAAGGCGCAAGTGATCTGACGATGGTTCTGTCGGATGTCTGCTCGATATTCGTTGGTGCGCTATTTGTCTTTCAGAAGAAGATGACATTTGGTTCGTTCATTGCGTTCATGAACGCATTCTGGCGTGCGGCTACAACCCTAATTGCCATCTTCAAGAACTGGGCAGAGCTGAAGAGCTACGGCGCCACGGTTCATCGAGTTTCAGGGTTTCTTGAGTTGCGAAAATCGTCTGAATTTAAGTATTCAGAAAGTGTCATAGCCGATCGCTTGTCCTTTAGCTTCGGCCAAACCAGCGTTCTTCGAAATGTATCCACAGTCATTGATCGGGGGCGGAGGGTTCTCGTCACTGGTGACAACGGCTCTGGAAAGACCACACTTGCCAACATCCTCGCGAGGCACCTGCTGCCCACAGCAGGCAGTCTTTCACTGCCTGCACGAATCAGCTCATCCACTCTGCCGCTCGCATTTCCCCCTCTCGCCATAAAGGACCTCGGGGTTGACGCAGAGCTTCTGAAAACGCTGGCTGTGTTTTCTTCAGAGATTCTTGAGGCCTATCCTGACCAGCTGTCTGCAGGTCAGCAACAGAAGGTTGCCTTGGCCATGGCACTTAGCAAGAAGGCCGATCTCTATGTATTGGACGAGCCACTTGCGAACCTGGACGCCGGCATCCAACGTATCGCCATGGATATGATCATGACGATCACGAAAGGCAAAATACTGATAATGATCATGCACGGCGGAAGCGAGTACCGAAATCTGTTTGATACAACTCTTGCGCTTGAGTCAGAGAGTGCTGGGACTATGGATGAGAACGCAGTCCAGCAGGCTTAGTCGGACCCCATGGGCCGGCGCAGAACAGGTGGGACAGCACAGGAGGGTTGCTTAGATGTTTGGCTATTACGTGAAGGTTGCGCTGCATAACGCCGCAAGGAACAAGGTCATCACTGGATTGATGATTCTGGCGATATCGGTTGGCATCGGGGCGAGCATGACAACCCTCGCAGTCATGCACATCCTGTCTGGAGACCCTCTTCCAGGAAAGAGCGGGCACATCTACTACCCTCAAGTTGATGTGAACCCAGAGTCCAAAGGACGCGAGCCCTATGATGTAATGGATTACCGCACCGCGTTTGATCTATGGTCGGCCAAGCAGGCGGACAGCCAGGCGATGGTGGTATCCAATCCCGTCAAGGTTAGGTCAGAGCTTCCTAGCGGAGTACCGCTGATGATCTCTTCGATCTCAACAACTTCAGAATTCTTTACCATGTTCGACGTGCCGCTACAGTACGGGCGCGCTTGGGGTGCTGAGGATGACGCGCGTCGCAGCCGTGTCGCAGTGATCTCAGATCGACTCAACCAGCAGTTGTTCGGCGGCCGCAACAGTGTCGGTCAGAGCTTAAGGGTCAAAGACACGAATCTTCAGATCATCGGTGTTCTAGGCCCATGGCGTCCTTCCCCACTGTTCTACAAGATCAGAGGCGGGCGCTTCTCTGGTGGTGAGACATCCGGCTTCTACGGTGCAGCGGACGATGTGTTTCTTCCTCTCTCAGCTAGCCTCGAGATCAACGAGGGCGACTTCCAACCGTTTACCTGTTGGGCTACCCCAGATCGTCCTGGTGTTCTGGAGAGCTCGCCCTGTGTCGCGGTCGCGCTATGGGTAAAGTTGAGTGGTCCGGAGCGCGTTCAGGAATACGATCGCTTCCTCCGCAACTATGCAACTGAGCAGAAGCGCCTTGGACGTATCAAGCACGACGACAACACCCGGTTGAGGTCTCTGATGGAATGGCTGGACTTCAATCAGGTAGTTCCCAGCGACGTAAAAGTGCAGACGATTTTGGCCTTCGCGTTCCTTCTGATCTGCCTCGCAAACGTAGTCGGCTTGCTGCTTGCGAAGTTCATGAGGCACGGCGGAGAGATCGGCCTGCGTCGCGCGTTGGGAGCGAGCAGAGTCGCTATCTTCACGCAGTGTCTGGTCGAGGCCGGTCTAATCGGTGCTTTGGGTGGCGTGCTTGGCTTGTTCCTAACGTTACTTGGCTTGTGGATGATACGCATCCAGCCAGTAGCATACGCAGATCTGGTGCACCTGGACATCGCAATGTTTCTGGTCACCGCCATTCTATCTTTGCTCGCAAGCCTCTTGGCGGGTGCGATTCCCGCGTATCGAGCGAGTTTTATCCAGCCGGTTACCCAGCTGAAGCTGCTTTGAAGGAGTGTGCCATGCAAGTTGGAATCATCGTGGCGGCGCTGAAGAAGCACAAACTGGCCACATTCTTGATCACCATTGAGATAGCCTTAGCGTGTGCAGTTCTATGCAACGCGATCTTCATGTTCATGGAGAAGAGTCGAGCGCTCAACCTTGATAGTGGCGTTCAGGAGTCGTCACTTGGGATCGTCCAGCTCTCCGGATTCAGCGCAGAAGACGCACATGACATCAACGCCCGTGTGATGAACGCTATCCGGGCTATTCCAGGTGTGGAGGCTGTGGGCGCCATTAGTGCTGTTCCCTTTGGCGATCCTGGAGTCCGTGCCGGTGTGAACACTGACGAAGCGCTTGAGCGCTCTGGCGGTGTTCTGGATTTCTACCTTGGGGATGCTGTGGCGCTGAAGTTACTCGGTTTGAATGTGGTGTCAGGTCGTATGCCGGAGCCGGCCGAGTATGCGCCCATCGAGCATTACGTCCCATCCAACGCCCCGGTGCTGGTGACTCGGCAGTTGGCCGATCGCTATTGGCCGGGGCAAAGCGCAATTGGCCAAAGCATTTGGGCCATGGATACCCGATTCACGGTAATAGGTACCGTCGACCACCTTGCTGTTTCTCAACCGGGATTGGGAGAGGCGTTGGGCAATGACTGGTCGCTCATCGTTCCAGCATTGGCCGGGCCTCGGCTCGCTGGCAGATACCTGGTGCGAGCCAATCCGAAAGATCTTCCGCAGATCTTTGGCCAAGTAGGGAGGGCCATATCGGCGGCTGCACCTGATGTGGTTTTTGACCATTCTGCCAGTCGTCCGGTCTCCGAACTCAGGTCAGACCACTTTCGCGGTGCCAAGGTCATGATGGGGTTGCTTGCCGCCGTGATCATTGCCCTTCTTGGGGCCACTGCATTGGGAATTGTGGGCTTGGCCAGCTATTGGGTAGAGCAGCGCCGGAAGCAGATCGGCATTCGTCGTGCTTTAGGGGCCACGCGATCGGATATTCTGCGTTACTTCCAGATCGAGAATTTTCTGATCGTCAGTCTCGGCATTGCGGTTGGACTGGTCCTTTCCTACGGGATGAATATTGGCCTAATGCGGTTCTACGAGTTGCCAAGGCTACCGGCAGCTTACTTGCCGGTGAGTGCTATAGCATTGTGGTTGCTAGGCCAAGCAGCGGTCCTGGTTCCGGCACTGAAGGCCTCAGCAATCACGCCCTTAGAGGCGATCCGCTCGCTGTGACCCATTTTAGGTGAAGCCGAGCCCGCAGCCCGACGACGCCAAGGTGCGACATGCTCGAGGCGCGAGGTTCAACGTGATGCGCCGCTGTGGAAAGTCGAAGCGTGCACAAAGCGGGGGGGCCGCACACGTTCGCGCGATTCGCGCACGCTGGTTTCGGCCAGGCCCACAATCTGAGTGACAGGTAGGCCGCCAGAGAGATGCATTTCCACCGCACCAGCGGGGCATCGACCCCGGCGCGGGCACGGCTGTGGACCAGCGCCAGGCTCATGTGTGGGTTGCTGCGAAGAGACGCTTGATGGTGCGGCAGGTGCTCTGCGGGGAGCTATCGGGAATTGCTGGTGAAGTGGCTAGGAGGACTCCGACAGGTGCCTGGAGCCAGCCTTCTCCCTTCGCGGCGCCCAGTTTCCGCAACGTGAGCACCGGAACTCGCCCGGTATCAAGTGGATCGGCGTTGATCAGCCAGAACGGGTGACATCAACCCAACCGCGGCCCCTGCCGGCTCTCTTCCTGCTGCCGTTCCTGCGCTTGCGCCAGCTGCTGCGATTGCTCCCGATCCAGAGCGCCGAGGCTCCGGTTGGCCGCTGCATACTGCTGCTCCGGTGCGACCGCCAGGGCCTCCTGTGTTGGCATCTGCACCCGGTTGGCGGCGGGGTCCGATGACGCGCCCGGTCCTGAGCGCGTCACGAACAGCGTGGAGCCCGCAGCATGGGCTTCGGTGGCTCCGTTCAGTGCCATGTCAACTTTGTCGCTGGGCTTGAACCCGGCTTCTGCTGCAAGCCGGTAGGCGCTGGCCAGCAGGCGGTCGCTGTTCTGGTCCCACGGCTTGTTGTTCTTCTCATCCAGCATGGCGACCGACGAGCGCAGCTGTTCCAACAGCCCGCTGCCATCTGGGCGCAGGGCCGTGCCGTGGCGCCGGTCTACGTCAGCGTCGTGCTGCGTGGCAGACCTGGAAGTGTGTGGCGGCGATGCATTCGGTGCGGGCTCAGGTGAAGTTGGCGCGCGCGGCAAGGCATCCGCGGGCTGCTGCTCCGCGGTCGAGCGCTGCACGTGTGCCTGGGCAATCTCCTGTGGCGTGGTGACGCAGACGATCTGCATGCGCTCGTCATCTTTCCCGGCCAGTGTGGCCAGCGAGCCATCCTTCTGTACCTGCAGCATGAACGTACCGAAGTCGGGCACGGCGCGTGCGTGATCCTGGGCAACGGCGGCTACGGCGTCATCAATCTCTTCGGCACTGCGCACAATGCCGGCACTACGGTAGGCGTCCACCACCTGACTGCGCAGGCCGTATTCGGTTGGCGTGGGGTTGGCCCGGGCGATGTCGGCCATGGACGTCAGCTCCTGTACGCCGGCCTGCTGGCTCTGGCGCGTACGATTGAGCTCCTCGACGATGCTGCCCTCGGCCGGGTTGGTGCCGTACACCCAACCCGGCGTTTGCCACTGCCCGTTGGCATCCTGCGTGTACTTCTCGCCATTGGAAGCGCGCAGGGGCTGCGTCTGGGTCAGCGCGTTGGTGATCACCTCCGGTACCGGCTCAATGGTGGCGAACTCGTGCCAGTTGTACTGGTTGAACGCCACCTGGTAACGGGCGGCAAGCGCCTCCGGCGTGTTCAAGGCGTTCTGGGCAATGATGCGCTGCGATTCCCGTTCCAGTTGGCCCGACTTCTCCGGGCTGACAGGCACGCTGTAGTCAAAAGGGACGCGTCCATCAATCATTGCGTGTATGGAGAGGTTCCATTCGCCGTTGTGCGGATTGCGCACGTAGTGGCGGTTGGTTTCAAACGGCTCGCGCGGCGGCGTGCTCTCGCCGCCTGCATCAAGCTTGAAGGGGTTCTGCGGCCTGGGCAGGTTGGCCATGCCCAATGAATACGAGTCGTTGGCGGCTTTGTAGTTCAGCTCATCCGCCAGCCGGCCACCGGCGACCATGGTGGTCTCGCGGTAGCTTCCGTCGGGCTGCGGCGTGCGCACGCTGCGGCTCCAGGTGCCCTTGGCATCTTCCGGATCGCGGCTCCATTCGTTGCCGCTGCGGTCCACCTGGGTGTAAACCGCTTTCTTGTCCTGGTACTGCGCCCAGTACTCACCGCCGAAGCCACCGGCCACGCCGCCCAGCAGCCCGGTAGCCAGCGCACCTGGCCCGGTCCACGATCCAGTGAACAATCCGTACCCCGCGCCCAACAGGAAGCCGCCACCGAAGCCGCCTGCAGTGCGCCCCACGAAGTGGGTGGCCGCGGATTTTGCGCCGGCGTTGTTGCCCTCGCTGTGCAACTCGGCCACGCGGTGGCCGGTGATGGCGAAGTCCACGGCCAGTGCGGCAACACCCGCGGCCCCGAGTACGCGCGCGCCGGTGATCTGTCCGCGCCCGGCGGCAGCTTCGGCGGCGCCTTCCGCAGCGCCAGCGCGCCCAGCAGAGCCGGCCAGTTCCGGAGTGGTGGTTGCCGGGCCAGGGCGCACGATGGTCAGTGGCATCTCCGGGTTGAACGCCGTACGCACGCGGGCCGCGGTGTGCTCGCTCAGCGGCAGGCGGCCGCCCTGGTTGGCCTCCTGGATTGCGGTGCCCAACGATGCGCGGCCCCCCCAGCGCTCGCTCAGGGTGGAGTTGCCGGATTGGTCGATGGCATCCAGCGCCGCCGTCACGTTGGCTTCGGAGTGGATGACGCCGCGCCAGCGCAACTCGGTCGGGTTGAGGGTCTTCAGTTCTGCAATCTGCGCGGCGTGGGTGCGCTGGTAGCCGTCCAGATCGGCGAAGAAGGTGCGGATCCTGGCGTTGGCTTCGGCCGGGGTCATGTTCTCCGGCGTGTTGGTGACCAGGTCGCCGTTGAGGATGCCGGCGCGAAGCGTGAACTCCAGGTTCTGGATGCGAGCACCCATACGCTCGGCGGCGGCAGCGCGCACATCCGGCGCAGAATCCTTCGCCAGCAGCGCTCGGCCGTCGTAGGTTTCTGCGAGGTCGTCGAGAACGAACTTCAGTTGATCCGAGTACGCACTCAACGGGCCGCCCGAGTGCGGCGAGATACCCAACCGCGTTGCCAGCGCGGGGTTCGCGGGCAGGTTGAGGATGTTGTCGGAACCGTGGAGCGCGAAATGACCACTCCTGGCAAGCGACTTCAGCAGCTGGCTTTGTTCGAACGCATTCTGTTCGATCAGATGGTGTCCCTGGAAAACCGGTGTGTCGGCCATGCGCACCACCTCATTCAAGAATCCGTTTGAAGGCGCTCGTCCTAGAGATCGGCTACATCGCGCAGCCGTACGCCGGAAAAGTTGGCGGCATTCAATGCATCAAACATCGCGCGGTCGCAGATGGGCGGTGCGCCCATGCGATCCTGGCGGAAGATATGGGCATCACCGACAACGTCCTGTTTGAACACCAGGCTGGCGCCGCCGACAAGGCTGTAAAGCTTCTCGTCCTCGCCGGTCTGATAATTGTGGTCGAGCTTGATTCTCACGCGGGACGAGGCTTCATCCAGAGCGTCGAGCCTGCGCAGCACATTGCCCAGGTAGTACTGAGGCCCGGGGCTGCCGTCGGCAAGGCTGAAGTCGCAGGCCACAAAGGCAAACGCCTGGGGGTCCATCTGCTCAAACAGCTGCTTCAACGGCTCCGACACAATCCAGATGCCAGCGAGCTCTTCCAGATCGCGTGGCATTGCGCCCTTCTCGGGCACATGAACCAGGTGGGGGCGCTCCGGATACTGGCCTGGCGTTCCATCAGGACGCGAGATGACACTCATCCCCGGATCGATCAGCTTGTCTTCGTTGGCGATCTCTATACCGGGTACCCCGCCATTGCTCAGCAAGCCTGCGTCGATCAGGAAGAATTCGCCCTTGTGGGATGCGGCTTCGGCTGAAACTTCAGTGGCGGTCGATTCGGTCACGGGGGCTTCCATCATGGATGCGGGGGCAGAACGGGAAAAACCGTTGAGCCGATGCTAGCGGGGCTTCTGCGCAGCCACAAGTTGCGCCGAAACGGTGCCGAGGGCACGTGATTCACGCGACTCTTTGGGGGAGTCGGAACAATGCCGCGGATGATGCTGCCATTCCTTCCACTGCCTGCAATGGTCTGCTGGATAGGCGAAATGACGAGGGAGATTCCAGCCGAGGGTGGCCTGGGTCCCTGAACACGCAGCGCTGGTCATCAGGCACCGACCTGTCAAGGCGCCCAAGCCGTGCCTCGACCCACGAAGGCCCCGCACTTTCCACCAGCAACCGCCCCTGGCTCTGGTGCAGATCCAGCCAACGCTCGAAGCTGATGCGCAGACGCTCGATGTCCGGTGCCCGCCACCGTGCATCGGCAGGCATGCGGATCAGCACGCGCGAGGGTGCGTTCTCCACGTCCATCACCAGCACGCCCTTGCACCGGATCTCGAAGGACGTCGCCCCGGCACGGCGCGCATGCAGTTCAAGGCCCTCGTGGACCTTCGCGGTCACAAAGCCGAGCGCATCACTGTGCAGCAGGCGGTAATCGGCCGGCCGCAGCTTCTGGTAGGCCCACACCTGATCGCCCGCAGGCTGGGGCCACCCCATCCACACCGCCGCCATGATCGAGGCGCACACCGCCGCAGCGGCAAGGCCGTGGTTCTTCATTTGTCACCCCAGACACAGGCAGAAACGTACGCGCCACAAGCGCGCTCAGTCCTTGGGCCGTACCCGTTCGTGGATGAACGCGGTAAGCGCCAGATCGGCCATCACCAGCCCCTCCATCACCCGGTCGCCCACGTACTGCTCAGGCTCACCGTTCTGGCGCGTGCGCTCGGCCGCCAGCAGGATCTCCTGCACGATGCGCTGGCCGGTGAGCGCGCAGTCGGCGTCGGACAACGCCATCTGCCGGCTGCGCAGGTGGTGTCGCTCGGGCCAGGGCTGGCCGTCGGCCGCAGCGCCCGCGCCGATGGCGTGCAGGATGGCGATGAGGCTGTTGCGGTCTGGGGCCGAAGCGCGTGACGGCGCTTCCTGGATCGGGCGCGGGGGAGGGGAGTGCGGCGTGGTCATGGCGGGCTCCGTGCAAGCAGGCAGAAGCCGCCACCGATAAAGGTGGCGGACAGGGCGTGGCTCGAAAACCGGTTGCTAGACAAAGCCGGCGGGCACGAGGCCCCCACGCCCCGCCCGCCATAGCCGGCAGACGGATTGCCAGCCGGCACCACGCGCGGTGGTGCCGGCTGGCAAGCGCAAACTTACGTCTAGCAATCCGGGTTTTCGAGTCCCGACCACCGATGCACGGTGGCGCAGTAACGATTACCTGCTGTTGTTCGGAATGCCAACGGGTAGGGGTCAATGCCGCCAAAACCCGAGACGCTTTTGGCATTGTCGCATAGCACCGGAAGCGGCGAGAGCCTTGGCGTGCTAGGCGGAGCGGCACTTCTGGAACGGAGTCGTCAGAACCTTCCGTCAGAGATGTAAGGCGCGGCAAATGCGACAACATCGGGCCGACGGCAATGTGTGATCGCCAATGCGAAGGAACCGGTGCGACGGCCGCTGATGGGTGCCGTGTGCTTCGCCTCCAAGAGTGAGTGACTTTCTGCCTATTGACCCCGTGGGGCGTCACGCAGAATCTGACTACCGCTGTAGTCATCCGGAGCTCTCCTGCCCGAAGCAGAAAGGTTCTGCGGTGTTTGAACGGATTCCAACCACTGGCGCAGGCCAAAACAAGGATCACTGTACGTGTTACGCCGCAATCGACTTCTTCTGTCTGCGGGTCTGGTCCCGCTTCCGTGGTTTCTGTTCTGGACGAGCGTTGCCGCCCTGTTCGCGCCGGGCTACAGCCCGCTTGCGCAGCACGCCAGCGAGCTGCTGCAGGCACCCACGCTTGCAAGCATCTGCGGCAGGATCGCCGCCATCGGCTCCGGCGTGGGCTTCGTGGCGTTTGCCATTGGGGTGTGGCGGGAGTCCGGCCGCCGGATTGCCGTAGGCGCAATCTGCTGGATGATCTTTGGCATCTCCATGCTGACCAACGGGCTCTGGCCCATGGGCCATCCGATGCACGGCTTCTACACCATTGGCATCGCAAACATCATTGCACCGGCGATGTCGCACATCGAATTGAGCGCGTGGTCTGCCAACCGAAGAGCGTACGCCGTGACTGCTGCGGTGAGCGTCGCGGGGATTGTCTATCTCTGGTTGAATGTGGTGGGAGCGGACCCGGAGGGGTTCAGGGGGCTGACCCAGCGCGTGTTTTCATCGATCAACTCGCTGTGGCCGTTCCTGGTTGCGTTGTATCTGCTGCGCCGGGGTTCGAGCGCGCTGAAAACGCACCTCGTGAACTGATGCGCACACATGCGGGTTGATGTGTTCAAGTGGTGGCCGGCCCACTCCTTCTGGGAAGATCTCTCGACGATGCCGCAGATTACATTGACGAGTGTTTCCCAGCTCATTCGCAACAGGCGATCGAGGAATGGTCCCGGTCCTGTCGGAGCTATTTTTAAGACGTTTGACCGATTCCTTCAGGAGTTGCGGTCGAGAGCCTCCGTCGCTTCATGGTTCGTCTTGAGTTGGCCCTGCGGAAGCCAATTTCTGCTTTGCGATTTGTGTATTGATGACGGCGCATAGTTTTGGTGGCATTAAACTTCGCGTCCGTACTTGGAGTTTAGAAACTCGTATCTCCCTTTGAGTAACTGGAGCTCGCCTCTCAATCTTGCGTCGGATCGATGTGAGCTTAGCGCCCGATCGAGCTTTGCAATAAGCGCTTTCGCTGTTGGCAACTGCACAGGCCTGCTCTTTAAATACCCCCAAATTCGCTGCACATCACAGCGCACTTCGGGAATTCCCAGCTGGTGGGCCTTTCGCAACGAAATCTCAGCCGCTCTGGTGTCCCCTTGGCGCGCTTCAATTAGTCCGCGAGTGAACCAGACCTCTCCCTCTGAAGGGAGGAGCTCAACGGCCTTCTTCGCCTGATGTAATGCGGATTCATTGTCGCGCCAGTCATGGAACAAGAAATATGCGAATCGATCTAGTAGCCATCCATTGGCGGCGTCGCTGAGTATTGCGGCCTCGAAGAGTCTTTTAGCTTCGGAGATTTTCCCCTGTTGCCGCGCACGATGAGCAGCCCGTGCCTGGGGTATTCGGAATGCCTCACCAACCCGGTCGCCGGTGAATTTCTGAGAGTCTTTGACAAAATTTGAGTACGCCTCTTGAGCCTTGGATATCTCGTCTGATGACGGACTATCTATGCTGTTGGATGACTTTACCGTCTTATTCTTGGAGAACTCCAGGAAATTTCGAGAGAAAGTTATCTGCGGCTGGCCTTGGATGATGACAACGGATGCGATGCCACCAGATTCCTCAAGCGACACTTCGGTGGCTGAGGGTGATATTCCTATCACATCAGAGCAGATTCGAAGAGACTGTGCATCGTGTGCATCGCCAACTCTTGTCATTAGAAGTAATACGCGGCGTACGTCGTTGGAGAACCTCGACCACGCGTCTGCAAATAGGAACTCGCCGAGTTCTCTTTGCAGCATACTGGCAACTCGCTTCGTTGCATCTGAAAGCTTCTTGACGCTGGGCTCGGATGCTGCATTTGCCAGTGCTTCTAGAACAATAGGTCGTCTCTCCAGCTGAGAAATCTCTTTTGAGAGCTGGTCGTCAGTTGAATTAATAATAATTTTTGAGCCGAGCTTTTCACCTCTGCGTTTTACAAGATGAAGTGCATCTGGCTCCTCTAGGACGTCTACTGTAATGGGAACTGCTTCCATTAGCTCGCGGCGGCGTGATGTCAAGATGATCCGCGCCACTCGCCGACCTACTTCTCGCAGCTCTTTACCAAGCTCATTTCTTTCAGTCTCGTTAGAAATTAGAGTCTCAGTGTTGTCGATGATGAGAAGTATGTCAGATGGTTTGTATCCTAAATCCTTCTTGATTCGCGTTTGGAGTTTGCTGGCAGCTTCGGCTGCGGTTGATCTATAAAATGCTGCGTCGGGATAAGCGGAGAACAGCAATTGGTGGACATGAGCGAGCATTTCAACGAGATGAGGTTGTCCAACGCCTATCGGACGCAAGCCGTCCAAACCCCATTGAGTGCGCTTGGCAGTGTAGAAGATGACTGCTGCTGGTTGCCACCTAATATCTAGATATTCATCTAGAAATTGATGTAGAAATTCAATTGCAAGTGTTGTCTTTCCGAAGCCTCCGTCACCAAAAATAAGACTGGCCCTGGATCCCTCGTCATTCGCCCAGTCCTCCAGTTCGCTAACTTGGGCTGCACGACCAGTGAACGTGTCGGTTGTTCGATCAGGAACAAAGCAAAGTGGGTTCCATGAGTTTTCCCATGTTGATATGACCGGAATTCCAGGTCCGCTCGCACCAAAGAATGGATTGCTTGCAGCGTCGTAGTTGAACTCCTCGCGTTGCAGCGGTCCGGTTATTATTTGGGCGTAAACTCTGCATCTATCACTTGCGAGAGTTTTTATCTTTCGGATTAGGCAGGGTGTCCCGTCAAATGCACGCAATAGCTTTAGCGGAATTATTTCTCTAGTAGGGCCGAAGAGGAGCGTAGATTCGGGGGAGATGGTAGGCAAGAGCAGCTTCATGCCATCCAGAAAAAATTCGAGTGCATCAATGTCTGCTTCTCGATCGAAGTCGCCTGGCAAGCCATGCCCCTCTGAGCCAGAGTTGCGGCGTGCAACTATGCTCCGCATTAGGCTTATCAGGGTTGAATTCTCTTCCCCGACCAGCCTGCCGGCGGCGCGTGCTCCTATTGGAAGGATAAGCACTCTCGAGGCGCCGGACCAACCTGCTTGCTCTGCGGCTATTAGCAATGCTTCCAAAGCATCGATGAGAGAGCCGTCTGCTGGTTGTAGCAAGGGGCGCACGTAGTCGCCGCTTGGTTGAATCTGTTTGGCGATATTTTTGGCTGCTAACCACTCCAGAAGTGCGTAGTCGATCTGTTGTATGAACATTCTAAAGATCGACATGAAGCGAGCTCTGCACTCCACTTCATTTTCACAGCCTTTAAGATCTTTTGTAAGTCTCGAAAAGTACGCCTGCATAATCGATTCCATTCAGCCCCTGTGTTCGGGATGGTAACCCATTTTTCGCACGAGTCTGCAGCTTTGAGTCTAGGCAATCGCGGCTGAACGATGTGGAATGTATGCCAGAGATGTGGCGGCCTCGAGGGGGCGGTTGGTGGTGTTGGCGGGTCCTAAGGGTAAAAAGATGGTCATTTGGCAGTTCTGTCCCTAGAGACTGAGCCGGGTCAGGGGCTGCCGGTGAGCTCAAGTAAAGATCTCACTGTCCTATAAGGATTGCGTGCACCGCCTAGGCCTCCCCATTGAGATCTGACGGATAGACACTATCAAGCATGGGATTTAACCCAATCCAATGGCTGATGCGCGATCGTTTCAGCGTGATATGAGGTCTCTAAGACCTTAGATACATATGGCCTCCAACGGTCCGCGGCGCCCGAATGTTCTGTGCTTCACTTCTTTGGAGTGCTGGCGGACCTTGATTGACTAGGCCGTCGGCCCTTGATTGAGTCGGGGGGATTAGGCGATGGAATGGAGATGAGGGGGCCGTTGGGATTGTTATTCGTTTCGCTTCTTGGGAAGGGCATTTCTCGCTGGCATGATTGCCATGCCGATGCCAGCCAAACTGGAGGTATCGTGAAAACTTATTGCGTAGAAAGTGCATTTCCGTGCTTCTACGTGCTTCTAGCAGCTCATGATGAAGGTCGTAGCTCGGTCGTCTGGGCACGTTCTCCCCCATCAATTAATGATCTCCCCACTCCCCGAAGAAACAAACGCCCTCAACTGCCGAACGAATTCCGCGTCGTAAAGCTCCCACTCAACAATCTCCCCAACCACCCGCAACGGCTCCGCACTCCGATACGAGCGCGTCGGGTTCCCGGGAAACTTCTTGTTGGTCACGTTCGGATCGTCTTCAAACGGCCCGGTCGGCGCCACCACATACACACGCGGCCGCCCTTCACCCCGGGCCATCTCCGCAGCCAGCCCGGCGCCCTTGGCAATCGTGGTGAAGTAGATGTGGTTCATCACCACACTGTCGCGATAGTTGGAGCGGAAGCCCGCGCTCAGCAGTTCACCCACCGCCAGGTCAGCGCGGGTGCCGTGGTAGAACGGCCCGGCGACCTGGCCGCAGGTGTCATGCGAAACGGGTGTCCATTCGGTGTCCTGCGCCATCGGCACTGCCCCTGCGTGTCCTGCCGGATCGACAGGCCGGCGAGTCTAGGGCGCCCGGAGGGCCTTGCTGCAAGGCCCCATCCGGGAAATACTCTGTAGTGGGAGGCGCGGTGCGCCTCTTTTTTCATTCTGCGGCGCCGCGCCCCTCCAGTTCGCGCACGGCCGTTTCCAGCGCGTCCAGCTTTTCGCGGGTCTTCAACAACACGGCGCGCTGCACTTCGAATTCCTCGCGGGTGACCAGGTCGAGCTTGGCCAGGCCGGCCTGCAGCGCGCTCTTGAAGGTGGCCTGCAGTTCCTCGCGCGATTCGCGCAGGCCCGGCGGCACCAGGTCGCTGAGGCGACGGGCGAGGTCATCGATGTGGTTCAGGTCGATCATGGGGTGCTCCGTGGGGGTGGGCCCGTGCATCCGGCGCGGGCAGGCCATTCGGGGACAAGGATACTGCTGGCACCCATCGCCCGGACAGGCGGCAGCGGCTTCGCACGGGCCGCGTTCAGGCGCTATCCTCCACGCCGGAAGACAGGAGATAGACGATGAAGATGGTCATGGCGGTGATCAAGCCGTTCAAGCTCGACGACGTGCGCGAAGCGCTGGCCGAGCGTGGGGTCACCGGGATCACGGTGACGGAAGTGAAGGGCTTTGGTCGCCAGAAGGGCCATACCGAGCTGTACCGCGGCGCGGAGTATGTGGTCGATTTCCTGCCGAAGGTGAAGCTGGAAGTGGCGGTGACCGATGACCAGGTTGAGGCCGTGGTTGAGGCCATCGTGAAGGCGGCCGGCACCGGCAAGATTGGTGACGGCAAGGTGTTCGTGTACGACCTGGGCAGTGTGGTGCGTATTCGTACCGGTGAACTGGACGCGGACGCGTTGTAAGCCGTTCGGCGGGATGTTGTAGAGCCGAGCCGATGCTCGGCTTGCTCTTTGTAGAGTCGAGCTTGCTCGACTGCTCTGCGCTTCAGTCGAGCAAGCTCGACTCTACAAAGAGCGGTAAAGCGGTCGAGCAAGCTCGACCCCTACCGGCGCTTGGCCCACTTGTAGAACCGCTTCCAGCCCTGCCGCACAGCCGCCACCCAACCAGGGTCGGCCACCAGTGCGGCCTGCGCGGCACTCGGCGCCTGGCCGGTCACGCGCTGGCGGATCTTCAGCAGGTTCTTCATGTCGCTGCGGCGCATCTGCCGGCTCAGCGGGTTGCGGCGGAGCCAACGCGGGGCCCGCCAGGCCGAGGTGAAGTCCAGCAGCACCGGTACGCCGCTGCTGACCACCACGTTGGTGCCATGCAGGTCGTTGTGGGTGATGCCGGCGGCGTGCAGGCGGCTGAGCGCGTGCTGCAGCTGCTCGAATACTTCATTGCCCACGGCCTGTGCAGTGCTGAGGGTCTGGCCGGGAATGAACTCCATGCCCAGTGCCAGGCCACCCAGGGTGCCGAGCAGCGCGGGGGCATGCTTCCAGCCGCCCAGGCGCTGCAGCATGCGGGCTTCACGGCGAACCATCAGCCGGGCGATCAGCGAAACGGGAGTGCCGCGGTAGCGGGAATAGTCCTTGATGACCGCCTCGCGCCCGTCCAGGCAGGTGCGGTAGACGTCGGGGGCCAGGAAGCGTTCGCCGCGCTTGAGCAGCAGCGGGGTGGCGGCGTCATCGCCGCAGGAGGAGGGGGGCAGAGCGGGAAGATACATGTCGGGGTCTCGGACGACCCGGTGGGTGGCGCAAAGCGTCAAGCGAACCGGTGTTACAGGGAGCTACTAAGTTTTCGTTAATTTTAGTACTCGCCAGTTCGCTATTCCACGATTTGTCGGAGAAATGTCGGGGTCGTGGCTGGAACAGTTCGTCGCGCCCAATCGGACAATTATGTCTCACTTGGCCGGTGATTCTTTCAGAATCAATAAGTTGCGTTTCGCTCTATTTCGTTCATCCGCGGCCCGCTGAACGTCACGCACGTCCAGCTTGACCCCGACGCACGGCCTGCCGACCATAAGCTGTTAATTCGCGACATCGGCGGCCGCCCCTTCCTGGCACGTCCCCGTCCCCTGCCGCGGTCCCCACCGGTGCTGGCCGTCCGGCCGTGCATCGCCCTGTTTCCCGTTCCGGCTGCGGCTGGAGGAAAGTGTTTTGATCATCAAAATCGTCATTGCAGCGCTGTTCGTCGCCTGCGTGCTGTACATCCACTTCCGTGGCAAGGTCCGCGCGCGCTGGTCGCGCCAGCTGCTGGACCACTCCAGTTTCATGGCCCCGATCAACGTGGTCATGTACATGTTCTCGAAGGTGCCGACCACGCCGTTCCTGGACCCGGCCAAGGAGTTCCCGCAGCTGGAGCCGCTGCGCCAGAACTGGCAGATGATCCGCGACGAGGCGCTGGCGCTGCGCGATGCACAGAAGATCGCTGCGTCCAGCACGTTCAACGACGCCGGCTTCAACTCGTTCTTCCGCCGTGGCTGGAAGCGCTTCTACCTGAAGTGGTATGGCCCGTCGCATCCGTCGGCGAAGGCGATGTGCCCCAAGACCACCGCGCTGCTGGAGTCGCTGCCGGATGTGCGCGCGGCGATGTTCGCGCAGCTGCCTTCGGGCAGCGAACTGCGCCCGCACCGCGACCCGTTCGCCGGTTCGCTGCGCCTGCACCTGGGCCTGGCCACGCCCAACAACGACGGCTGCTACATCGAAGTGGACGGCATCAAGAAGAGCTGGCGCGACGGCGAGTGGATGATGTTCGACGAGACCTACATCCACCACGCGCACAACGAGACGCCGGATGACCGCGTGATCCTGTTCTGCGACATCGCCCGTCCGCTGCGCTTCGGCCTGCCGGGCCTGTTCAACCGCGCGGTGGCGGCCACGCTGCTGGCCGGTGGTGCCTCGCCGAACCTGCCGGGTGACCCGACCGGTGGCGTCAACAAGGCCTTTGGCAGCGTCTACAAGGTGCGCCTGAAGGCCAAGGCACTGCGCGAGCGCAGCGTGGTGGCTTACCAGGTCATCAAGTGGGGCCTGGTGGTGGCGGTGATCGCCGGTATCTGGGCGCTTTGATCGTTGCATGAGGTTGCCGGCCAGCGGCCGGCACTACCGGAACATGAAAAAACCCGCGCTGTTGCCAGCGCGGGTTTTTTGTTGGATCAACCCTTCAATGCAGCCTGCACGAACGGCGGGGTCACCAGCACGCCGGTGTGCAGCGCGGCTGTGTAGTACAGGGTGTTGAAGGTCTTGGCGGCCGAGTCGGCCTGGCGGAAGTCGAAGCTGCTGTCGCCCTTGCGCGCCATGGTCACGCTCCACCAGCCGGTGGGGTAGCACGGCTGCGGGAACGGCAGGGTCTTGAACGAGCCGAAGCCGGCCTTGCCCATCTCGGTGCGCATTTCGTTGATCAGGTCCAGCTGCATCAGCGGCGACTCGGACTGCTGCACCAGGATGCCGTCGTCCTTCAGGGCCTTGAAGCAGCTCTCGTAGAAGGCCTTGTTGAACAGACCTTCGCCGGGGCCGACCGGGTCGGTCGAGTCCACGATCACCACGTCCACGCTGCCGGCCGGGCAGTTGGCCATGTAGGCCACGCCGTCGTCGAACAGCAGCTCGGCGCGGGCGTCGTCGTTGGAGTCGCACAGTTCCGGGAAGTGCTTGCGCGCCATCACCGTGACCTGCTCGTCGATATCGCACTGGGTCACGCTCTCCACGCCGGTGTGCTTGAGCACTTCGCGCAGGGTGCCGCAGTCGCCGCCACCGATGATCACCACGCGCTTGGGCGCGGCGTGGGTGAACAGCACCGGGTGGCTGATCATCTCGTGGTAGAAGAAGTTGTCCTTGCTGGTCAGCATGATGGCCCCGTCGATGGTCATCAGGTTGCCCCAGTCGGTGGTCTGGAAGATCTCGATCTTCTGGAACGGCGACTGCACCTCGTCCAGCTTGCCGGTGATGCGGTAGCCGATGGCCGAGCCGGTGCGCTCGAAGTGTTCGATGTACCAGTTGTTGCTGTCAGTCATTGAAAACAGTCCTGTTCGGAGGGGTGAAGCCGGGCTGGCGGGCGGGGCCGCGTGGCACAGATGCCACATCCGGACGGATCGGCCCGTTCAGGTTGGAACCTGTCACGGGCGCGGGCGCGCATGATAACGAACCTGTGGGCATATAGGCGTTATCATGCCCCCCCTTTTATTGCCAACAAGGCCGACTGAAATGACCGATTGGTCCCTCGACCAAGCCCGCAAGACCTACTCGATCCCGCATTGGGCGGACGGTTACTTCGACGTGGATCAGGCCGGGCACATGGTGGTGAGACCGACCGGGGCGGACGGCCCGGTGGTGTCGCTGCCCAAGGTGGTCGACGCGGCGCGTGCGGCCGGCGCCAAGCTGCCGTTGCTGGTGCGCTTCCCGGACATCCTCGGCCAGCGCCTGGGCAAGCTGCAGGCGGCCTTCGGCCAGGCCCAGCAGGACTGGGAATACAGCGGCGGCTACACCGCCGTGTACCCGATCAAGGTCAACCAGACCCGCGGCGTGGCCGGCACCCTGGCCAGCCACCACGGCGAAGGCTTCGGCCTGGAAGCAGGCAGCAAGCCCGAGCTGATGGCCGTGCTGGCGCTGTCACGCCCGGGTGGCCTGATCGTCTGCAACGGTTACAAGGACCGCGAGTACATCCGCCTGGCCCTGATCGGCCGCAAGCTGGGCCTGCAGACCTTCATCGTCATCGAGAAGCCCTCCGAACTGAAGCTGGTGCTGGAAGAGTCCAAGGCGCTGGACGTGAAGCCGGGCCTGGGCGTGCGCATGCGCCTGGCCTCGCTGGGCGCCGGCAAGTGGCAGAACAGCGGTGGCGACAAGGCCAAGTTCGGCCTGTCGCCGCGCCAGCTGCTGGACCTGTGGAAGTCGCTGCGTGACACCGAGTACGCCGACTGCCTGAACCTGCTGCACTTCCACATGGGCTCGCAGATCTCCAACGTGCGCGACATCGCCAACGGCATGCGCGAAGCCACCCGCTACTTCGTGGAGCTGTCGCGCCTGGGCGCGAAGATCACCCACGTCGATGTGGGCGGTGGCCTGGGCGTGGATTACGAAGGCACCCGTTCGCGCAGCTTCTGCTCGATCAACTACGGCCTGCATTCCTATGCCAGCAACATCGTGCAGCCGCTGGCCAATGCCTGCGAAGAGTTCGGCCTGACCCCGCCGCGCATCGTCACCGAGTGCGGCCGCGCGATGACCGCGCACCACGCGGTGCTGATCGCCAATGTCTCGGAAGTGGAAGAGGCGCAGGAAGGCCGCGTGCCGGACCAGCACGACGACGAGCCGGCCGCGATCCGCCACCTGCGCGAGATCCACGACGAGCTGGACGTGCGCCCGGCGGTGGAACTGTTCCAGGAAGCACAGCACTTCCACGCCGAAGGCCTGGCCAGCTATGCGCTGGGCCAGATCGACCTGCCGCAGCGTGCGCGCATCGACGATCTGTTCTACGCCATCGCCCATGGCGTGCGTGCGCGCCTGAGCTACGACGAGAAGAGCCATCGCCCGGTGCTGGATGAACTGAACGAGCGCCTGGTCGACAAGTACTTCGTCAACTTCAGCGTGTTCGAATCGATCCCGGACGTGTGGGCGATCGACCAGGTGTTCCCGATCGTGCCGATCGAGCGCCTGGACGAAACCCCGGACCGTCGCGGCATCATCGCCGACATGACCTGCGACTCGGACGGCATGGTGGAAACCTATGTCGAGAACGAGAGCCTGGACAGCTCGCTGCCGCTGCACAAGATGAAGCCGGGCGAGAGCTACCGCATCGGCTTCTTCATGGTTGGCGCCTACCAGGAAATCCTGGGCGACATCCACAACCTGTTCGGCGATACCGACGCGGTGGAAGTGCTGGCCGATGCCGATGGCTATGCCATCACCCAGCAGCGCCGCGGCGACACCACCGACGTGATGCTGGATTACGTGGGTTACCGCCTGGATGAGCTGCGCGCCACCTATGCGCAGCGCGTGGCCGAGGCGCAGCTGTCGCCGGAACGTGCGCAGGAGCTGTCGGAGGCGCTGGAAGCCGGCCTGACCGGTTATACCTACCTGTCCGACGAACCGCTGGTGTGAGGTCAACGGGAACGCCGGGCATGGCCCGGCGCTACCGGCCCCGATGAGCGCGCGCGCGATCTTCCACCTGTTCCTGCATGCCGCCGTGCCAGCCCTGCTGGCATGGCTGTTCTGGCGCAAGCGCTTCGCCTCGGCGTGGCTGCTGATGCTGCTGGGCTGGATCATCGATCTGGACCACCTGCTGGCCGATCCGATCTATGCACCGAACCGCTGCAGCATCGGGTTCCACCCGCTGCACACCGCACCGGCGATTGCGGTCTATGCCGGGCTGTGCGTGCCGAAGAAAACGCGGTTGTTCGGCATCGGTTTGATCATCCACATCGTGCTGGATGCGATTGATTGCTGGTGGATGCATCACCGTTGATGCTGGGTGCGTGTCGACCAAGGTCGACACCTACAGGGGGCGCGATGGCCGACGGAACCGATGCACTGCTTTGGTAGATGCCGACCTTGGTCGGCGCTTTTGATGCGTGTCGACCAAGGTCGATACCTACCGGGAGCACGGCGACCGGTCGGGTTGGCGCTTGGTAGAGCCGGCCGCTGGCCGGCTTCCGCAGGGTGTTCCCGTTGATCACGTGGTTGCCGGCCAGCGGCCGGCACTACCCGCCGTCAGGTTGGCCGCCTCACGCCACCGGCAACCACAACGTGGCCCGCAATCCCGGCTGTGCATTTTCCAACGCCAACCGCCCGCCATAACTGGCAGCGATATCACCCACAATCGCCAGGCCCAGCCCACTGCTGCCCTCGCGCTCATCCAGGCGCACGCCACGCTGGGTGACCTGCGACAGTGACTCCGCGGCCAGGCCCGGGCCGTCATCACGTACTTCGATGCGTAGCTGCCCGTCACTGCTGTCTGCGGTGACGTCCACCTGCTGTTGCGCCCACCGCCCGGCGTTGTCCAGCAGGTTGCCCAGCATTTCTTCCAGATCGGCACTGGCACCGGCGAACTGCAGCGCCGGATCGATGCCTGCCGCCGTGAACGTGATGCCACGTTCGCCATGCACGCGTGCCATCAGCCGGCACATCGCCTGTGCGACTGCCGCCACGTCGGTGCGCTGGCGATGGTCGGCGGCCAACCCTGCGGCCAGGTAACGGTCGACACTGGCCTGCATACGCGCACTCTGCTCGCGTACGGTGGCGCGCCAGTCCGCGCCGTCGCCGTCGGCCTCAGTGGCCAGCACGCTCAGCGGGGTTTTCAGCGCATGCGCCAGATCCTGTGCACTGGTGCGCGCGCGCGCGACCATGCGTTGCTGGTGCTCCAGCAGCGCGTTGAGTTCTTCGCCCAGTGGCGCGACCTCCGCCCCAAGTCCCTGCGTCTCGATGCGCTGCGCATCGCCGCGCCGAACCCGTTCCAGCTGTGCACCTAGGCGGTGCAGCGGACGCAATCCGAAGTGCACCTGGCTGGCCAGCACCGCCAGCCAGGCCGCGACCAGCACGCCCAGCGCGATGGCGGTGCGCTTGCGGAACGCGGCCACATCCGCATCCAGCGCGCTGCGGTCGGTGGCAACCACGGCGACGAACGGTGCGCTGGCGCGCGGCAGGCGCACCTGCTGCACGCGTGCACGCAGGGATTGCTGCAGTGGCCCAGCCAGATTGCGGGTGGCCGCACCTGTGGCCATGGCCGGCAGGGTTTCATCCCACAGCGAGCGCGACTGCAGCAGCACGCGGCCATCGGCACCGGCAATCTGCCAATAGGCACCGGAGAACACGCGCTGGAAGCGTGCGTCATTGGGTTCCTGGCGCAGGCGCAGCTGTCCTTCGGGGTCCACTTCGGCCTGCGCCAGCAGGGTCAGCATGTCCTGCTGCAGTTCGTGGTCGAGGCGGTCACGCGCGCTGCGCTTGAACAGTTCGCCCAGCAGCGCGCTGGCCAGCAGCGAAACCAGCAGCAGGCCGGCGCCGCCAGCCTGCAGCAGGCGCCGTCGCAGGGAGGGTTGCCGGCTCACGGCGCGGCCAGCCGCCAGCCCTGGCCGCGCACGGTCTGGATCAGATCGATGCCGAGCTTGCGGCGCACGCGTCCGAGCAGCACGTCCAGCGCATTGGAGTCCGGGTCGTGGCCACCGTCGAACACCTGTTCGCCCAGGCGGTCGCGGCCGATCACCTGGCCGCTGTGGTGGATGAAGTAACTGAGCAGGCGGAACTCCTGCGGGCTGAGCGACAGCGGTTGGCTGTCCAGCTCGAAACGGCCAGCGTTGACGTCCAGCTGCAGCGGCCCGCAGTGCAGGCGCGGGCTGGCGTGGCCATGGCTGCGGCGGATCAGGGCGCGCAGGCGCAGCACCAGTTCGTCGGCCTGGAACGGCTTGGTGAGATAGTCATCGGCACCGGCATCGAACCCAGCCAGCTTGTCGTGCCAGCGCCCGCGTGCGGTCAGCACCAGCACCGGAAAGCTGCGGCCGTTGCCGCGCCAGCGCTCGATCACGCTCAGTCCGTCCAGCCCGGGCAGGCCCAGGTCGACGATGGCGGCCTGCAGATCTTCGATCTGGCCGATCTCCTCGGCCTGGCGGCCGTCGGCGACCACGTGCACCACGTAGCCGGCCTGCTCCAGCAGGGGCACCAGGCGCTGTGCCAGCGCGGCATCGTCTTCGGCCAACAGGATGCGCATCAGTCGTCGAGCTCCGTCTTCAGCAGCTTTCCGCTGCGCGCATCATAGTCCAGCTCCACTACCACGCCGTCGCCGCGCAGGATCTCCACTTCGTAGACGCCATCGTCCAGTTCCACTTCCAGCAGCTGGCCCGGAAAGCGCTTGAGCGCATCGCGCACCACGCTTTCCAACGGCACGTAGCGGCCCTGCTGCACGGCGCGGCGCGCGACCTGCTGCGCCGGGTCCTGTGCCGGTGCGGCGGCGGTGGGGGCGCTGGCCAGGGCCAGCAGCAGGGGCAGGGTGGAGAGCATCGGGGCGCAGGGCGGGCTGTAGGAACAGGCTTGAGTGTGCCGGGGCTGAGTAACAGCTGGCTAACAGTGCCGGCTAAGGAGCTGTTAACCACGGGGTGCATTGTGGCGTTGCCGGGATGGTCCGGCCACGAACACGAACAGGAGAACCCCCATGTTGAAGTCGCTCACCCTCGCCACTGTTGCTCTGCTGGCCATCGCACCGGCCGCACAGGCTGCACCGCTGGGCATGGCCCAGGTCGAACAGACCCTGCGCAAGGCCGGCTACACCCAGATCCACGAGATCGAACGCGATGACGGCCTGTGGGAAGCCGACGTGAGCCGCGCTGATGGCCGCTTCAGCGAGGTCTACGTGGACCCGAAGACCGGCGAGATCTTCGATGAGCACAGCGGCCGCACGCTGCTGACCACCGAGCAGGTACTGGCACGTGCACAGGCGCATGGCCTGCGCGAAATCCATTCGCTGGAACGCGATGGTGCGACCTGGTCGCTGGAAGCCCGCAATGCCCGCAACCAGAAGGTGGAGGTGCGCCTGAGCGGCTATGACGGCCGCATCCTGCACAGCGAGCGCGATGGCTGGCTGGATTGACCTGCTGGTAGTGCCGGCCGCTGGCCGGCACACGGGGAGAAAGCGTGTCGACCAAGGTCGACACCTACCAAACGTACGCATCGGTAGCGGCCGACCCTGGTCGGCCCAGGCCCGACGCGGCGCTTACCAGCCAAACGGCGGCGGGTAATCCCAGTAGCCCGGGCCGCGGCCGTAGTAGCCGCCGTACGGGCCGTAGAAGCCCGGGCCCTTGCCTTCGCTCACGTGGATGTTGACGTTGACCCCGTGGGTCTTGCCTTCATCGGTGGTGTAGTTCTTGCTGAGGTTCAGCGTGGCGGCGTTGTAGTGGCTGTTGCCACCGTTCTTGGAATAGCCGATGCCGGTGGTGAAGCTGCCGGACACTTTGACCTTGTCGTCGGTGACGTCGGCGATCTTCGCGTCGTCGTGCACGCGCGGGCCGCTCTTGTCACCGTAGTACGTGCCTGGCGGGTCCTGCTGCAGGGCCGGGTCGTTGAGGTAGCGCATCGGCGCCTGCGGCAGCGTCAGGTCCAGGCCGGCGGCCTGCGGCGCGGTGGCGCCAGCGGCGGACTGGGCCAGCACGGTTCCCGGCAGGGCCAGGCACAGCAGCAGGGTCAGGGGGCGGATCATGACGGCGCTCCAGCGGACAGGTGGCCACGCAACACGCGGCGGTACAGGCCGACGCTAGCAGGGGTTGCTTGAATGATGCCTGTCGGCGCCGGATTGGGGTAGAGCCAGGCCATGCCTGGCTGCAGGTCACAGCCGCCCGAACCCGAACAGCCCTTCCAGCGCATGCCTGCGCCGCTCGATCCGGGCCCGCAGCAGCTGGGCGCCGATCATCGAATAAGTGATGCCGTTGCCGCCGTAGGCCATGGCGAAATGCACCCGTGGCCCGCACTGATCGTGCGGGCCGAAGAACGGCAGGCCGTCGGCGGTTTCGGCGAAGGTGCCGGCCCAGGAGAAGGCGGGCACCGGATCCAGCCGCGGGAACCAGTGCTGGAGCTGTTTCATCAGCTTGTCGGCCTTGCGCTCTACGCGCCGATCGCGGCGGGCGGGGATGTCGATGGCGTCGTCCAGCCCGCCCACCAGCAGGCGGCGATCGCCGGTGGCGCGCAGGTACAGGTACGGGCGTGCGCTCTCCCACACCATCGTGTTGCGCAGGCGGCCCAGCACGTCCGCATCGATCGGGTCGGTGATGAAGGCATAGCTGCTGCGGTTGCGTGCGACGCGCTGATGCAGCCAGCGTTGGTTGGCATAGCCCATTGCCAGCACCACGTGGCGGGCGTGGATCGTGGCGCCGCCCTCGGTGAGGGCGCTCACGCCGCGTGCGGAGGGAGTGAGCGTGTGCAGCACCGTGCGGTCATGCACATTGCCGCCGCGCCGGCGCACGCGTTGCAGCAGCGCATAGGTCAGGCGATAGGGATCGACCCGCGCCGCCTGGCGCGTGAGCAGGGCACCGCCGGCGTCCACGTCGAAGCGCTCCCGCAGTGCCTCCGGGCCCAGCCAGCGGGCATCCAGGCCGATTCCGCGCCGTGCCTCACCTTCGGCCATCAGGCGCGGCACGTCGCGATGGCGGCTGGCCAGGTACAGGCTGTCCATGCGCTGGAAATCAACGTCTTTCAGGCCGCGAGCCACGTCGCCCAGGGCCGGAATCGCCTCGGCACACGCCCGATAGGCAAGCGCGGCGGCGTCCTGACCATGGCGCTGCGCCAGTTCCAGCAGATGGGTATCGATCTCGTACTGCAGCAGCGCGGTGCTGGCGGCGGTGCTGCCCCAGCCGATGTCGCGCTGCTCGATCACCGCCACGTCGTGGCCATGACGGGACAGTTCGTCGGCAATCAGCGCACCGGTGATGCCGCCACCGACCACCAGCACGTCGCAGCGCAGGTCCTTTTCCAATGGCGGAAACGCCTGGATCAATCCATTGCGTACCGCCCACCAGGGGTAACCGCTCTTCAGGTCCATGGCCGTGTGCTGCTCAGGCGGTGGGACGGCCGGTATGCGGGGTCTGGATCAGTTCGGACAGATCGAAGCCCTGCAGGCGGGCGGCCGCCAGATAATGGTCCTGCACGGTCGCGTCCAGGCGCGGCTCGCGGGCCAGCAGCCACAGGTACTTGCGATCGGGGCTGCCGACCAGTGCCACGCTGTAGTCCGGCGCGACCTGGATCACCCAGTAGTCGCCCTTGGCGAACGGCAGCCAGCGCAGGCCCTTGGGCAGGAAGCTCACTTCCAGGCGCGCGCTGTCGTTGTCGACGGCGCAGGCCTCACCGGTGGCTTCCTCGACCTCGCCGTCCATACGGCAGCGGTTGGTGACGCCGACGTTGCCGTTGTCGAGCAGGGTGTAGTGCGCCGACACGTCGGTGCAGCCTTCCGGTTCATGGCGCATCGGCAGGCGTGCGATCTCGTACCAGGTGCCCAGGTAGCGGGGCAGCTTGAGGTCGGCGACGGTTTTCAGCGGCGGGTGCTCGGTCATCGGCGGTCGTGGCAGGGGTGGGCCTCCACGATGCCGATGGCCTTGCCATGGGCGGGTGAAGCCGGGGCGATGGCCGTGTCCAGAACGTTCCGTCGCCCCGGCGGAGCGCCCGTTGTCACCGGCGTGGCGGTATCCTGCTGCCAGCGCCGTGTTTTCCTGATCCAACCGAGGTGGAGGTGCCGATGTACCAGGTGATCCTGTTGAAGAGTGAATCCGCGTTCGCACGCGAACAGTGGCCGCAGGTCGATGACCTGGTCGACTACGAAGGCGTGGCCTACAGCCTGCGCGCCGGCCCGCGCCAGCCGCTGCCGACCGATCACGACTGGCACCCGGTGGCGGTATATGCGCCCGATGAGATTACCGAGGAAGAGTTCCAGGACTGGTACGCGCTGCAGCAGCCGGCCGTGGAAGAGCTGCGCCTGAAGTACTGATGCTCGACGTTGCCAGGGCCGCCCATCCGCCCTTGACCGCCTCTGCCGTATAGTCGCGCGCAGGCGCGGTGGTCCGCGCGAACCGGTGTGGCTGGCTTGTCTTCTTTCCTGCGATCGATCCGTGCACGGGGCCCTTGGCTGGCCCTGCTGCTGTGCAGCGCCTTCCTGCTGTCCGCGCCGGTGCTGGCGCAGGATGATGAGCCCACGCCGAAGCAGCAGCTGGCAGGTATCGATGCAAAGCTGAAGGAGGTCGACCGCAAGCGTGGTGATGCGGCCGCCATCGAGACGCTGGCGATGCTGTCCGAGAATGCCTCGCAGGCGCGGCGGGATGCTGAGGCGCTGGAAAAGGAGCTGCAGCCACAGCTCGTCCGCCTCGACGAACAACTGGCGCAGCTGGGCACACCTGCCGAGGGCACCACCGAGCCGCCCGAACTGGCGGCACAACGGCGCACCATCAACAAGCAGCGCGACGGCCTGGCCGCGTCGGTAGCGCAGGCCAAGACCAGTGCCGTGCGTGCCCAGCAGCTGGCAGCCGACATCGACCAGCAGCGCACTGCGCAACGCGCCGAAGACATGGGGAAGAAGGTCGCCTCGCCGTTGTCGCCGGCACTGTGGAGCAAGGTTGCCGAACGCCTGCCGATCGATATCGCACGCGTCGCGCCGTTGGCCGAGCAGGGGCGCGATACCTTCGTCGCCGGCATCCGGGCCAATGGCTGGGGCACGCCGTTGCTGGGCCTGGTGGCCGCGCTGGTGATGATGTTCCCGCTGCGGCTGTGGCTGCGCAGGCTGGGGCGGCGCTTTGCGGAGTCCGAGCGCGCGCCGGACGGTCGCCTGCGCCGTTCCGGCCTGGCCATGTGGCTGCTGCTGGTGGGGACACTGCTGCCCGGCTATGCCGTGGTGGTGCTGATGGCGGCGCTGGATGCCATCAATGCGATTGCGCCGCGCCTGCAGGTGGTGGCCGACGGGCTGGAGACCGCAACGTTCCGCGCTGCGTTCATTGCGGCACTCAGCGCCTGCATGCTGGTTCCCAAGCGGCCGTCATGGCGGTTGCTGAATCTGGATGACACCGCCGCACTCAAACTGCGCAAGTACGCGTGGTGCGCGGCGGCGCTGGCTTGGCTGAGCACGGTGCTGGTCGCCCTCGATCAGGCCACACGTACCAGCGACGTCACCACGGTGGCGCTGGACGGCCTGATTGCGCTGACCTACCTCGGCCTGATCATGGCCATGCTGGTGACCCTGGCGCGCCTGCATCGGCGGCAGACCGCCGAGGCCGAAGCCAAGCTGGAGGCGCAGGCCGATGGCGTGGGCGCGGCCCCACCGGTGCGCCGCAGCAGCTGGCTGGTATTGGCACGCGTGGCGGGCAACGTCGCGGTAGTAGCGGCCATCATCGCCACCCTGCTGGGGTATCTGAACTTCGCCAAGTTTGTGAACCAGCAGCTGATCGGCGGCAGCATCGTGGTGCTGGCGGCGACCCTGCTGTTCAAATTCGTCGATGACCTGAGCACGTGGATGCTCAACGCCGACAGCAAAGTGGGCCAGACCATCCTGCTCAGTACCGGCCTGAGCGTGTCGCGGCTGGAGCAGGCCGGCGTGCTGCTCTCTGCAGCCCTGCGCACCATCGTCGTGCTGATCACATTGCTGGCGCTGGTGGCACCGTTTGGCAACATCGGCGCGGTGGTGGAACGCTTCTCTTCGCTGCTCACCACGGGCATTCCGTTGGGCGGAACCACCCTGAAGCCGATGCAGATCGTGCTGGCGGTTGTGGTGCTCCTGGCCGGCCTGGCGATCACCCAGCTGGTGCAGCGCTGGCTGACCGATACCTACCTGCCCAAGACCGAACTGGACCTGGGGGCGCGCAACTCGGTCAGTACCGTCGCCCGCTACGTCGGCATCATCCTCGCCGTGATCTGGGCGTTGACGGCGATGGGGCTGGAGCTGACCAAGCTGGCGCTGCTCGTCAGTGCGTTGTCAGTGGGTATTGGTTTCGGCTTGCAGGTGATCACACAGAACTTCGTCTCCGGCCTGATCCTGCTGGCCGAGCGTCCGGTGAAGATCGGCGACTGGGTGAAGCTGGGCGACCAGGAGGGCGACATCCGCCGCATCAGCCTGCGCTCGACCGAGATCCAGGTGGGCGACAAGTCCACCCTGATCGTGCCCAACTCCGAGCTGGTCACCAAGACCGTGCGCAACATGACGATGGGCAACAACCAGGGCCGCATCCAGATCCAGTTCGCGGTGCCGCCAAGCACCGATGTCGGCAGCCTGCGTCAGGCGCTGCTGGATGCGTACACCGCGCACACCAACGTGCTGAAGCAGCCGGCCCCGACGGTCTACATCGACAGCATTGCCGGTGGTCAGATCACCATCAACAGCTTCGCGTACGTGGCCAGCCCGCGGCAGGTGTATGCGACCCGCAGCGATCTGTACTTCAGCCTGCTGCAGATCCTGGCCGAGCGGAACATTCCGCTGTCGACCCCGACCGACATCCACATCACCCGCGATCCGCAGTAGTGCCGGCCGCTGGCCGGCAACCTCAGAAGCAACAGCAACAGCATGCATTCCGTGGGATGGCGGGGTGGGTCCGGTTGCGGGGGGCGCTGCAAGTTCCCCTTCCGGGGCCCGGCCCAGCCGCTGGCGGCTGTGCGTTCGGGCGCTTGCGAAGCAGTGCTTCGCAAGCAAAGCGCCCTCACC
>NZ_JAXAXM020000027.1:32467-42554 GCF_047500745.2 Stenotrophomonas sp. FR024 | reverse complement strand
TGCTGGAAAGAGATTCCGGCCAACGGTAGGCAATACCCCTGCTGGAGAGAGATTCCGGCCAGCGGCCGGCACTACCCGTCACTGCGATCCAAGGCTGCCAACGTCATTCAGCTTCCGGACGCAGCGCCTTTCCGCCCGCGCCACAGGGCCTGCGTTGCCGCAGCCACCCCACTGTGCCCTTTTTGCGCTTGGCACTGTGTCTATAAATGCCGCCCGCAACCTCCCAAGGTGGTCATGCCCGGCACCATGCCGCGCGATCCACATCCACATGGAGGCCCCATGCGCCGCACCCTCATCCTGCTCGCCACCCATCTGCTCACTCTCGGCCTCGGCTTCGGCCTGGGCGTCTACTTCCTGCCGATCCTGATCGCTCCTGATGATCCGCCCGCAGCACAGGTGCAGGCCGCCATGAACGACGCCACCCATCACACCACGTTCCGCCGCGACCTCAAGGGCAGCGACGCGGTGCACTGGGCGGAAGGCAAGGTCAGCGTCAGCGCACGCCAGGTGGCCTTCGACGGGAAGATGGGACCGGGACCGGACTACAAGGTCTACCTGGTCCGCGATTTCGTCGACAACAAAGCGGACTTCCTGAAGATCAAGGCGCAGGCCCGGCGCATCGGCGAGGTGAAGACCTTCAACCGTTTCCTGGTCGATGTACCCGATGACGTCAACGTCGACGACTACACCACGGTGGTGGTGTGGTGCGAGCGCTTCTCGCAGTTCATTTCCGCAGGGCAGTACCGTACGCCGGGCTGACGAACGCGCGACGTCGAGGTAGTGCCGGCCGCTGGCCGGCACTCTGTCCGCCCTGCAGGCATCGTGAAGCTGCCGGCCAGCGGCCGGCACTACCGATGCGCGGTTCACGCATATGGAAGAAAGAGGCGGAGCCGGCCGATAAGCCGGGTTCTGTCGTGGACAGTCATTCCTCTAGGCGTTACGTCACCGCAACGCTCAAGCAACCTACCCGGATCCAACGCGGGCCGCGCCAAAGGATCCCTATTTGGTCTTGCTCCAGGTGGGGTTTGCCGTGCCGGTCTGTTGCCAGACTCGCGGTGCGCTCTTACCGCACCATTTCACCCTTACCGGCCTTCCGAAGAAGACGTAGGCGGTATCTTTCTGTTGCACTTTCCGTCGGCTTGCGCCGCCCAGGCGTTACCTGGCACCTTGCCCTATGGAGCCCGGACTTTCCTCGGCATCCCCGAAGGGATGACGCGACTGTCTGGCCGGCTCCGCCAACGCACATTCTAGCCTACGAACGCCCTTCCTGCCGTGCTGATCGCGGCATCCGGTTCATCCATCCACGCATGGCGTGGATCTACCGATTCCGCTGCTCTGGTGGGTGCGGATTCCGCTCTGGTGGGTGCGGACCTTGGTCCGCACCATTTACTCGTCACTCGCCGCAGCCAACGATGTTCCTTTTTGTCGGTCGATATTCAAAACACCCGACGTTATGGAACAATGCCGTCATGGGAAACGCCGAGGCCAAGGCACGAAAGCTATTGCGACGCGCAGGCACCCTGCGCGCCCGCGAACTGGTGACTGCCGGGATCGCCCGCGCCCAACTGACCCGCCTGGTCGAGGCAGGCGCACTCATCCGGCTGTCCCGTGGCGTCTACGCGTTGGCGGAAAGAAAGAGCGACGACACCGATGATGGACTGCGGATCATTGCAGAACGCCTGCCACACCCCCGTCTATGCCTGTTGAGTGCCCTGCGCCTGCATGGCCTGACCACTCAGGCACCATTCGAACGCTGGGTCTCCATCGGCAACAGCGACCGCGTTCCGCGGATCGACTGGCCGCCCCTCCGTGTGGTCCGCATGTCGGCAACGACCCTCAATGCGGGGCTGGAAGAACGTCGCGTAGGCGGACGTCTCATATACGTCAGCAACGTAGCCAAAACCGTCGTCGATTGCTTCAAGTTCCGCAATCTCGTAGGGCTTGATGTCGCACTTGAAGCCCTGCGTGACGCGCTTCACAGCCGTGCAACCACGCCGGATGCGTTGATGGAGTATGCGCGGATCTGCCGCGTTGCCAGACTGATGAGACCGTACCTCGATGCCCTGGCTTGATCCCCTCTCCAACACCTCCCCACCGCGTTGCTTCCATCCGGCAACGGCTGCTCGATCTCGCACGCAAGCAGGGTGAGGACTTTCAGTTCGTGCTGGACAGGTTCGCCGTTGAGCGCCTGCTCTACCGGCTCTCCGCTTCTCGATACCGCAACCAGTTCCTGCTGAAGGGTGCCATGCTGTTCGCAGTGTGGTTCGACGCGCCGCACCGCCCTACACGGGATGCCGATTTCCTGGGATCCGGCAGCGCTGAGCCCGATCGCCTGCTACATATCGCACTTTCGCTCTGTGGAATGCCCGGGGACGACGGCCTGCGCTTCGATCCAGGCAGCATCGTCATCGAGGCCATACGTGAAGAAGCCACGTACGAGGGGCTGCGCATGCGCCTGATCGCACATCTGGGCCGGGCACGCTGCCATGTGCAGTGGGACGTCGGGTTTGGCGACGCGGTGATCACCCCGCCGCCGGAAATCACCTATCCGGTGATTCTGGAAGGATTCCCTCCAGCCTGCCTGCGCGTCTATCCACGCGAAACCGTGTTTGCCGAAAAGCTCGAGGCTATAGCGGCACTGGGCATCGCTAACAGCAGGATGAAGGACTTCTTCGACTTGCTGGCACTGATCCGCGAAGACGCCATGGATCGCCCGCACCTTGTTGCGGCCATTGGCGCGACGTTTGATCGACGAAGGACCCCGGCGCCAACGCCCCTGCCCTACGGACTGACTCAGTCATTCGCCGCAGATACCCAGAAGCAGACCCAGTGGCGCGCCTTCCTGCGCAGGAATCGCCTGATCGCGCCGGACCTCTCTTCGGTGATTGCCGAGATTGCCAACTATCTGGACACCCTCGACACACCCGTACAGTCCTGACGTCGCAAGGCCTGGCGCTATCGGTCCGCCCGGGTGGGTGCAGACCCCGGCGCGGCCCGTTCATCCACGCATGGCGTGGATCTACCGATTCCGCTGCTCTGGTGGGTGCGGATTCCGCTCTGGTGGGTGCGGACCTTGGTCCGCACGATCCATCAACTCCCGTACAACGCCTTGCGCGGTGCGCCGGTCAGCTCGGCAGCCAGCTTGGCGGCGGTCGACGGCGGCAGATGCTCGCTCAATTTGGCGTAGACACGGCGGCCATGCGCCAGCTGCGCTTCCTCATCGTCGCCAGCACCCTGCACCATCACCACGAACTCGCCCTTGCGCTGGTTCTCGTCAGCTTCCACCTTCGCCAGCAGGCCGGCCAGGTCACCATCAAGCACGGTCTCGAACAGCTTGGTCAGCTCGCGGGCCAACACCGCCGGGCGCTCACCGCCGAAGATCGCCGCCATGTCGGCCAGCGATTCGGCGATGCGGTGCGAGGATTCGTAGAACACCATGGTGCGTACTTCACCGGCCAGCGCCTGCAGGCGGTCGCGGCGGCCGCTGGCCTTGGCCGGCAGGAAACCCTCGAAACTGAAACGGTCGCTGGGCAGGCCGGCCACGCTCAGCGCAGCGATGGCGGCACAGGCGCCGGGAATCGGGCTGACCTTGATGCCCGCCGCGCGCGCAGCACGCACCAGGCGGAAACCGGGGTCACTGACCAGCGGGGTGCCGGCATCACTGACCAGCGCCAGCGATTCACCGGCCTGCAGGCGCGAGACCAGGCGCTGGGCCAGGGCCTCTTCATTGTGTTCGTGCAGGGCCACCAACGGCTGCTGGATGCCGAAATGGGACAGCAGCTGGCCACTGCGGCGGGTGTCTTCAGCACAGATGGCCGCCACCGACCGCAGCACCTCCTGCGCGCGCGGGCTCAGATCGGCCAGGTTGCCGATCGGGGTGGCGACGACGTACAGGGTTGGCACACTCATTTCAGCGGTACTCACGGGGCAAGGGTAGAATCGTAGCGTGTACCCGGCCAAGGCCGCTGCCCTCATCGCATGGACCCGATCATGAACAAGCCCGCCGCACGGATCTCCGCCCTGTCGCTGTCGCTGATGCTGCTGGCCGGTTGCGCCACCACCAGCCTGACCAGCACGCCCGATTCGCCGGCCCAGAGCCAGGCGCTGGCGCTGATCGAACAGGGCAAGCCCCGCGACGCCGCGCTGCAGCTGGAAGGCCTGGCCGCCACCCTGCGCGGCGGCGCTCGCAGCAATGCGCTGGCCGACGCGGCCTGGGCCTGGCACCTGGCCGGTGACAGTGCGCGCGCGCGCAGCCTGCTGGGCCAGCTCACCGCCCGCCAGCTGTCCGGCGCCAGCCTGCAGCGCTACCAGCTGACCGGCGCCGAGCTGGCACTGGCCGACAAGCAGCCGGCGCAGGCCCTGGCCCTGCTGAAGGACCACGGCGACAACGTGCTGCCGGCGCTGCGTACGCGCTGGTATCTGGCCCGCGCCAACGCGCTGCAGGGCACCGGCGATGCCTTCGGCGCCGCCACCGAACGTGCACGCGCCCATGCCAGCCTGACCGGCAGTGCGCGCAGCGAGAACCAGGCCGCCATCTCCGGCCTGCTCGGTACCCTCGACGACGCCACTTTGCGCAGCCGTGCCGCTGCCCTGCCGGCCAACGATCCTCTGTACAACTTCGCCGGCCGTGCGCTGATCGCGCGCGGCCTGCCGCTGCCGCGCCCGTTCGACCGCGATGGCGCGGCCCAGTTTGATACCAGCAAGCGTCCGCCGGCGATGAGCGACGGCTACCGACCGCCGGCCAAGCTGGCCGTGCTGCTGCCGCTCAGCGGCCGCCTGGCCACCGCCGCGCAGCCGGTGCGCGACGGCCTGTTGAGCGCCTACTACGGTGAAAGCCGTCGCCGCCCGGACATCAATTTCTTCGACACCGCTGGCACCCCGGCTGGTGCCCTCGCCGCCTACGACAAGGCCGTCGCCTCCGGTGCCGACTTCGTGGTCGGCCCGCTGGGCCGCGACGGAGTGGACGCCGTGTACGGCCGCCAGCAGCTACAGGTACCGGTGCTGGCCCTGAACCGCGGCAAGGATGCACCGCCGGCCGGCAGCGCTGGTTTCTCGCTGGCACCGGAAGACGACGGCATCGTCGCCGCCGAGTACCTGCGTGGCCGCGAGCGCAACCGCGCGCTGGTGATCAGCAGCAACGACGACACCGGCCGCCGTTCCGCCGCCGCCTTTGCCCAGCGCTTCGCACAGCGCGGCGGCCAGGTGGTGGCCACGGTCAATGTCAGCGAAGCCGTCGGCGATGTCGGCGCGCAGGTGCGCAATGCCGGTCAGGTCGATGCCGTGTTCCTCGCCGTGCGCGCCCCGCAGGCCCGACTGCTGGCGCCGCAGCTTGCGCTGGCCGGTGCCGGTGGCGCGACCCGCGTCGGCACCTCGCAGCTGACCGTCGGCAGCGGCAAGGTGGAAGAAGACGTGGCGCTGGACGGCATCGTCTACCCGAACGAAGCCTGGAATGTGCGCAGCGTGTCCGGCCTGCCGTCGGCCAGCCAGGTGGCCAGCGCGCTGCCCAGCGCTCGCGGCGCCGCTGGCCGCCTGTTCGCTTTCGGTGCCGATGCCTGGAAGATCACCGCCTATCTGGACAAGCTGTCCAACGAGGGCGGCCTGGACGGTGCCACCGGCACCCTGTTCCTGGACAGCAACGGCAACATCCTGCGCCAGCCGGCATGGTCCACCTTCAATGGCGGCCGGCCGATGCCGATCGTCGGTGGTCGCTGAGCGCAGCCAACGTGGCTCGGCGGTGGAAGCCGCCGCCGAGCAGCACCTGCAACAGGCCGGGCTGCTGCCGCGTGCGCGCAACGTGCGTTATCGCGGCGGTGAACTGGACCTGGTGATGGATGACGCCGGTACCGTGGTGTTCGTGGAAGTGCGCTATCGCGCGCGCTCCGATTTCGGTGGCGGCGCCGCTTCGGTGGATGCGCGCAAATGCCGGCGCCTGGCGCATGCCGCGCAGCTGTACCTGCAGGACAACCCGGCACTGGCCAATGCGCCCTGCCGTTTCGATGTGGTTGAAGCCAGTGGTGAACCGCCGCAGCTGCGGTGGCTGCGTGATGCGTTCCGGCTGGATGACTGCTGATGGTTAACGTCCGCTCTGGTAGAGGCCGAACTTGGTCGGCGCCTCTGTGCCAACCATGGTTGGCACCTACCAGAGCGCAGCCTGGCCGGCACGACCACGGTGCGTGACTGATGCCTTCGATCATCACCCATGCCGCTGTGCCGTTGGCGCTCTGGTGCGCCGCTGACCGTGGCCGCATCCCACCGCGCCTGCTGGCGGCCGGTGTGATCGCTGCGATGCTGCCCGATGCCGACGTGCTGGCCTTTGCACTGCATATTCCCTACGCCGATGCGTTCGGACATCGTGGTGCCAGCCATTCGTTGCTGTTTGCGTTCGTGCTGGCGGCGTTGGCCGCGGTGTTGGCGTTCTTCGGTAGCCGCCGGCCTTGGTCGGCGCCCCGCAACTCCGGTAGTCGCCGACCTTGGTCGGCGCTTCGGTGCCAACCAAGGTTGGCACCTACCGAAGAGGCAATGGCACGCTCTGGTAGTGGCCGACCTTGGTCGGCGGTTTCGTGCCAACCAAGGTTGGCACCTGCCAAGGCAGGGCCAACGATGGCATCGACCCTACAAGCGGCGGTGTTCGTCTTCGTCTGCGCCGCCAGCCACCCGCTGCTGGATGCGATGACCTCCGGCGGCCTCGGTGTCGCCCTGGCCTGGCCATGGAGTGAGCAGCGCTTCTTCGCGCCGTGGCGACCCATCCGCGTTTCTCCGTTCGCGCCACAGTTCTTCAGCGCGCGTGGCCTCGCCACCGTAATGTCGGAACTGCGCTGGGTGTGGCTGCCACTAGCCGGCGCCGTTGTTGCCTGGAAACTGATCCAACCCGCTCCCGTTGCCCCACGAGATCCGTCATGAGTCCTGCCCTGCCTGCTGCCCTGGTTGCCGAACTGTCCGCCCTGCTGGGCGCGGAGGGCTGGCGCATGGATGACGGCGCGCTGGAGGCGAACGCGCAGGACAACTCATGGCGTCACCAGCGCCCGGCGGCGGTGGCGCTGCCAGCCGACATCGAACAGGTGCAGGCTTTGGTGCGGGCCTGCCGTGCGCATGGCGTGGCCCTGGTCGCACGTGGCGCTGGTACCGGCACCACCGGCGCGGCGGTGCCGCTGCCCGGCAGTATCGTGCTGTCGTTCACCCGCATGGACCGCATCGTCGAGATCCGCGCCGGTGACCGTTGCGCGGTGGTGCAACCGGGCGTACTCAACGGCGCCCTGCAGCAGGCGCTGGCCCCGCATGGCCTGTTCTGGGCGCCGGATCCATCCAGCGCCGAGATCTGCAGCATCGGCGGCAACCTGGCCTGCAACGCCGGTGGCCCGCGCGCGGTGAAGTACGGCACCAGCCGCGACAACGTGCTGGGCCTGGTTGCCGTTACCGGCACCGGCGACGTGATCCGCTGCGGCGGTGCCTACACCAAGGACGCCACCGGCTATGACCTCACGCATCTGCTGGTAGGCAGCGAAGGCACGCTGGCATTGATCGTGGAAGCCACGCTGAAACTGACCCCGCTGCCGGTCAGCCAGGCCGGCCTGCGCGTGCTGTACCGCGATGCCGATGCCGCCGCGGCCGCCGTATCGCGATTGATGTCGCAACCGGTGGTGCCCACGCGCCTGGAATTCATGGACGCACGCAGCCTGGAGCTGCTGCGGCTGAATGGTGCCGACGTGCCGGAGGCCGGTGCGATGCTGCTGGTCGAAGCCGATGGTGACCACGACACCCTGCCCTACCTGCTGCAGGCACTGGCCAGCGCTGCCGAAGGCGACGGCATGATCGAGCTGGACGTCGCGATGGAAGGCCGCGCGCGTGACCAGCTATGGGCCGCACGCAAGGCGCTGTCGCCGGCGCTGCGCAGCGTTGCCCCGGGCAAGATCAACGAAGACGTGGTGGTACCGGTATCGCGCATTCCGGAACTGGTGGCCGGCGTGCAGGCATTGGCACGCGACTACGCGCTGACCATCGTCACCTTTGGCCATGCCGGCAACGGCAACCTGCACGTCAACATCCTGTACCACCCGGACGATGCCGACGAGAACGCGCGCGCCCATGCCGCGCTGCCAAAGATCTTCGAGCTGACGCTGGCGTTGGGCGGCACGCTGTCGGGAGAACACGGCATTGGCCTGGCCAAGCGAGATTTCATGGCGAAGGCCTTCACCGCAGAAACGCTGACGACGATGCGAGCGATCAAGGCCGCGCTGGACCCGGACGGCATCCTCAACCCCGGCAAGGTGCTGCCGCCGGTGTAGTGCCACTGCCAATGTGTTGACGACGACCCGCAGGAGCCCTCCCCAGCTGGAGGCGTCGCACTGTACCCGCTACGGACCTTCACGCTGCCAGCCGTCAACTGAAGCTCCATCCGGTGTCCAGTGTGCTTTGCAACTTGTTGCATGGGAAAACTGCTCCTTTGCCAGGAACATATCGCCAACAGCACCACACAGCTCTGACCCACACCCGTCGTGAGCGCCAGCTGCCTGGTCCAGCGAGCCTGCAGTGACAGCACCATCGGCATCTCTGTGAGCCGTTGGCAACCGCCGAACGGGTTGGGTCGAAGCAACAGCGCCCACGCCCTGCGAACAAGGATGCCGAGATGTACAAGCCTCTCTATCCCCATGTCATCACCACTCTTGGCGAAGCCGCTGCGCGCCTGCCACATGACCTCGCGCCGATCCTGGAGCAGGCCCTGGCCGCGGTCAACGATGCGCGGTCGCTGGCAACGGTCACGTGTGAGTCCTGCCTGCAGCAGCGTCGCGGCAGGCAGCCGCAGGCTGACTGAGTACTGGATGTGCAGTTGCAGGCAGCTTAGCGACATCTGCAGAGCCGAGCCCATGCTCGGCTGCCATGGGGCACATCGCGATGAAAGCCGCGCTTCGCGCGTGAGCCGAGCGTAGGCTCGGCTCTGCAGCGTCGATGTCATCCAGCAACCGCGCACCGATACGGCAGCACCCGGTCATGCCCGGCGGTTTCAGTCGCGTGGCAGCGCCGGGCCATGCCCGGCGTCATCAATCAGACGAAGTGCTGGTATCCGCCGTCGGCGGCTTCGCCATCCACGTGCACGCCCTGCCCTTCGGCAATGCGACCGATGCGGGTGAGCGGCACGTCCAGCGATTCGGCCAGGTAGTGCAGCGCGTCGCGCTGGTCGGCGGCGGCGGTGAAGCACAGTTCGTAGTCGTCGCCACCGCGCAGAGCGCAGTCGCGCGCGCCATCGCGGCCGAGCAGCTCACGCAGCGCGTGGGAGATCGGCAACGAATCGGCATCGACATGTGCGGCCACGTTGCTGCGCGTGGTGATGTGACCCAGATCGGCCAGCAGGCCATCGGACACATCCACCGCCGCGTGTGCGAACGCACGCAGGCGCAGGCCCAGGGTCACACGCGGAGTCGGCCGCAGCAGACGCAGGCGCAGGCTTTCGTAGTCGGCCAGCAGCGTGGCGGTGGCGATGCTCAGCGCAGCTTGCTGCCACAGGCGCAGCGCACCGGCGGCATCGCCGAGCGTGCCGCTCACCCAGATGTCATCGCCCACCTGCGCGCGGTCGCGACGCAGCGCCTGGCCACGTCCCACCTGGCCCATCGCGGTCACCGACAGCGACAACGGACCACGCGTGGTGTCACCGCCGATCAACGCGATGTCGTGCTGATCGGCCAGGGCGAAAAAGCCATCGGCGAACGCATCGATCCAGTCTTCGGAGGCTTCCGGCAGCGACAACGCCAGCGTGCACCACGCCGGGCGCGCGCCCATCGCGGCCAGGTCCGACAGGTTGACCGCCAGGGTCTTCCAGCCGATATCGAAGGCCGGGGTTTCCACCGGGAAGTGCACGCCGCTGTTGAGCGTGTCGGCAGTGACCACCAGTTGCTCATTGGCACGCGGCTGCAGCAGCGCAGCGTCGTCGCCGATGCCGAGCAGGATGTCGTCGCGCTCGAGGGTACGGGCGCGGATGCGGTCAATGAGGGCGAATTCGGCCAGGGACATGGGGCGTTCCCGCTGTTGTACGTGCCGCGCGGTGCGCGGTGGGCGGTAGTGGGGGGGGGGGGGGGGGGGGGGGGGGGGGGGGGGG